>JAIORE010000362.1 GCA_021108315.1 Candidatus Cloacimonadota bacterium | reverse complement strand
TGTCGAGATAACTTCCAAAAGGACAGGATGTTATAAAGTTAGGTTAACACCTATGGGAACGAGGGAGAGTTTGAAAATTAAAAATGAAGTGAGAAATATTACTATATAATATAAAAATAATAAAATATAAAATGCTGGTTTTTGTAAAAAAAGTGTCTTATATTATTGTAAAAGAAAATTGGAGGATTTATGTCATTAATATCTTGTAAAAATATAACGAAAATATATAAAATGGGTGAAGTAGAGATTAAAGCACTAAGTAATATCAGCTTAGAAATTTCTAAATCACAATTTGTTTCATTTATAGGTCCATCAGGAAGTGGAAAAACAACAATGTTAAATCTTTTTGGAGTATTGGATAAACCAACTTCTGGAACATTAAAAGTAATTGATACAGATATATCAACCTTGAATTATGTAGAACGAGCGAAATTTAGAGGGGAGCATCTCGGATTTATTTTTCAGAATTTTAATCTGATTCCGGTTTTGACTGTCCATGAAAATGTTGAATATCCACTGGTAATGGTTAAAACAATACCAAAAAATGATAGAAAGAAAAAAGTACTTTCACTACTGGATGCTGTAGGAATGCTTGATCAAAAAGATAAATTAATAAATCAAATTTCAGGTGGACAAAAACAAAGAGCAGCAATTGCCAGAGCTCTTACAACTGACCCTAAAATTGTATTAGCTGATGAGCCAACTGCAAATTTAGATCACGAATCTGCTTATAAAGTTATGAAATTAATGAAAACATTAAGCCGTGAAATTGGGACAACATTCATTTTTTCAACTCATGATCCTAAAATCGTTAAGGAAGTTGATATAACTTATACAATTGAAGACGGGGTTCTTGTAAATCGAAAAGAAAGGAGCAACTAATGTTTAATATAATAAAAATATCATTCAGAAATCTCTATCGTCAGAAACGAAGAAGTTTTCTCACAATCGGAATAGTTGCTTTTGGAGTTTTAGCAGTGCTATTATTTACAGCGACTGCCGGTTCTTTCAAAAATTTTATGATCAGCGAAATTACAGATTCAATGCTGGGTCATATTCAAATTCATTCCAAAGGTTATGTAAGTTCGCTTGATAATCTTCCTTTAGACAAAACTATGAAAGCGAAGCAGATCAAAAAATTGGAAAAAATATTAGATGAAATTCCGGAAATTGAAGGATACACTTATAGAATTCTATTAGGTGGGATGGTTAGTAATTATTTAGAATCTACAAGCGTGAGATTTTCAGCCATTGTTCCTGCAAAGGAGATGAAAGTTGTTCCACTACTTAAAGATAGATTAAAAGAAGGAAATTTTCTCAAAAAAGGAGAAATTCTTTTACCGGAAATTATAACCAAAGGTTTTAATTCAAAGATCGGTGATGATATTGTGTTGGTGGCTACAAACGCAAATGGCTCAATGAACGGACAATCTTTGAAAATAGCCGGAATTATGGAAAGCGTTGTAGGACCAACTGGGAAATATGGTTATATTCATTTTAAAGATGCTCAAACAATTCTAAGAATGGACGAACTGGAAGTGAGCGAAGTTGCTCTTAGATTAAGAAGCTTTGATGATATGGATAAGGTATTTTCAATTTTAAATGAAAAATTGGGTGCAATCAAAAATCAAAAAGATAATGAAGTCTTTGAAATTCACACTTGGGAAAGTCTTTCACCATTTTATAGCATAGCACGAATGATTGATCTGATGTCACTTTTTATAAAAGTAATACTGATAGGAATTGTATTGGTGAGTATTATGAATGTGATGATTATGGCTGTATATGAACGAATAAAAGAGATCGGGGCAATTTCTGCAATGGGGACTTTACCATCAAAAATTCGCTTAATGTTTCTTATCGAAGGTTTTTTTCTAGGAATTTTTGGTTCGATAGTGGGAGTTATCATTAGCTTGATTGCTATTTTCATTGTTAATATTTCAAATATTACTGTCGCTTTTGGAAGGAATAGCAATATTCTTCTCAAACCGGAAATATCTCTTTCAGAAATAGGTTTAACTGCTTTGGTTGTGATTATTGTTGCAATTGTTGCTGTACTGGAACCTGCTTTCAAAGCGTCTAAATTAGAGCCAATAGAAGCTCTTAGACAAAACTAAATTTAGGAGAAATTATGTTAACAAACAAAAAATTACCCATAAGAATCATTTTTGTAATGTTAATTCTTACACTCAACATTAGCTTTTTATTTTCGCAAGAAGTTAATGAAGCTGGGAATAAGCTTTTAAAAGAAATTGATCGGAATTTATCTCCGGAAGCCTTTGAATCTTTGAGAAAAATCATTAATATTGAACCAAACGGAACAGAAAAAGAATTTGTAATGTTTACTTTAAAAAAAGGTAATAACAAAATGGTAACTACATTTCTGGCACCAAAATCTGAAATTGGGCGTTCAACTCTGCGGTTAGACGAAAACATGTGGCTATATATTCCAAATGTTGGAAAACCGATGCGTATTACAAGTTTACAATCTGTAATTGGCGGGATATTTAATAATTCAGATATTATGCAATTAGATTATTCAGCAGAATATGAAGTAACTGAAATGATTGATGATAACAAAGAAAACTTGCTTACTTTACAAGCTAAAACAGCAACTGTTGCCTATGATAAAATAAAAATGTGGATTGATTCAAAACATAAGATTCCAACTAAAATTGAATGTTATACTGCCAGTGGAATGCTGATAAAAACACTTCATTACAAAGATATAAAAGATTTTGGAAATGGAATTATGCGACCAGCGGTTTTAGAAACTGATAGTCCACTTCACAAAGGTTATAAAGCAATAATGATCTATGCAAATATTACTGCTCGCAAAATAGATGATGAAGTTTTTACTCTGAATTATATGGATAAAATCAAGGATTTGAGAAAGTGAAGCTTGATTCTTGAAATTAGAAATTAGAAATTTTAAATTTGGGAGTTTGGAGTGAAAGGAAGATTTGAACTATACTTAAATAAATTTGTAGGAAAGCAGTCTGAGGTAATTTTGTTTAAATTTAGAAATTGGGTTCGAAAAATAAAAATAAAACAGATATTACTAAAATCCAGCTCGCCATTTCAAATTTCAAATTTCAAATTTCTAATTCTCTCCCTTTTCTTCTTGAATTCTCTTCTTGCCCAAGATTACTCCTTTGATTTTGAAGATTTTGAAAAGAAACCATATGAATATGTCGGAAATTTTCAACTACAATCTGATTTGGCATCACTGAATAAATTATCAAAATTATATTCGTTAAGTTTTTCAAACAAGGATGAACAAGGTTATTTCGATTCCTATTTTGCTTCAATACAACTGAAAGGAAGTTATGATATCTCTAAATTTAAATTACTTATAGATATAAAAGACCAATTATCTTATAATACAAACGATGAAGTTGAAAATACTTTTAACATATTTGAATCCTATTTAAATACATATATTTCTAAAAACATTAACTTTCAAATTGGAAAAAAATCGGTAAAGTGGGGAAAAGGCTATATATGGAATCCAGTGTCTTTTATCGGTAGGCAGAAAGATATAAATGATGTTGATGCAGCTTTGGAAGGCTTTTGGATGCTCAAATTCGATTATGTAAAGAGTCTTTCAGGAGTTTTACAAAATTTTTCAATCACTACGGTTGTCATGCCGGTAAATAGAGATTTTAATGAAGGTTTTTCTGAGGAAGACGGTTTCAATTATATTTTGAATAACTATTTTTTAATCAAAGATACTGATATTGATTTTTATTTTTTCTGGGAAGATACTTTTTTTAAAAAATTTGGTTTTGATTTTGCCAGAAACATTTTGCCAAGTTGGGAAATTCACGCAGAATATGTTTTTGAGAAAAATGTGATCAGAAGCTGGTGGAATTCTCAAACTGAAATTGAGTCTTCTACAAACAATACCCATAATTATCTATTTGGAACTCGGATTTTATTTGAAACGAATACAACCTTAATTGCAGAATATCTTCATAATGATGCGGGTTTTGAAACAGAACAAATGATATATTTCTTTAAAACGATTGATGTTGCATTATCCAGCGATCAATCTTTATTACCGGAAGTTAAAGAATATCAGCTTGAGAACTTCAACAATCAATTTTTAATGCAAGACTATTTTTATCTGAAACTAATTCAGCCTGAGCCTTTTAATATTTTGTATTTTACTCCTTCTATCTATCTATTGTACAATATTAATGATGAAAGTAAAATGATTGGTGGAGAATTTAATTATTCAAGATTCAATAATTTAGACTTGAAAATAAAATATACTTTCCTTTCTGGAAATGCTAATTCCGAATTTGGTGAAAAAACTACTTTTAATAAAATATCATTTTTGATGGATTATACTTTTTAGATTATACAGAAAACGGCGTACAAAGCCGTTGAACGAGATGCTGTTTTTATATAGTTGATAAAAAGTTTTTTAATCTAAGCACATGTAATATCTCTTCATCAATAATTGTTTGAATAGTTTAGGATTCCTTTTTTATTTTTTACTTGATCCTTGAAAGTGTGAAAATATGAAATTCAACCATAGCTTTGATATAGTTTGTAGTTTCTTCCCAGTTATTTTCATTTTTTAATTCAATTAAATCCATTTTTTTTCTTAATTCTCCAAAAATTTGAGCGTGGAATTTTTCTTCATCTCGCAAAAAAGTTAGTAAATTGACGATTTTAGGTGATAAGTTCTTCCTTTTAGATGTTCCTAATCCTGATAAACTGGAAAACATGTAACCACTAATTAACGCGAAATAACACGAATAAAAAATTGGATGGACATTTCATCATGTAGATTGATTTTATCAAGATGTTCATAGAGAATAATAAAAAAGTTTACACCAAAAAAAATGGTCATATTTTTTCAAAATTAGTTCATTCTATTGTATGAAAATATATACAGTGAATCTCTTATCGAGTATACTTTTTTATACAAAATTCAATAATGCTGAGATTATTTTTATTCGCTACATCTTTTTTATAATAAAAATAAACCGGATTTATTAAAAAATTACTAAAAATGCGTTACTATAATTATAATTTCAGACCTCAAAATAATATTTATAAAATCTTCATAACTACATATCAATAATAGGTTATTATTTAAATAGACATTGTCGTTCCCATCTCTGATCCTTTTCCTTTTCAAGAGGAAGGGAATAATGCTCCCCCGAAGGGGAGTTAGAAGGGTTATCTTTCTTGTTTTTTTGATGAATCATTATAACACAGGAATTATTTTTTTTGTAAAGTAGTACAACGATTCTTTTGAGTCAGCATAGTATGGCATAGCAATTGCATTTAAAATAAACAGATTTTAAATAAACCCAATCCAAAGGAGGAAACAATGGGAACACAACAAATCTTATTAATCGTACTTAGTGTGATTATCGTAGGGATCGCTGTAGCGGTCGGTATTTCAATGTTTAATGCTCAATCTTTAAATTCTTCGAGACAAGCAGTTGTTTCAGATATGAACAATTATGCTGTACAAGCTCAAACTTATTACAAAACACCTACTAATATGGGTGGTACAGGTTATGGTGCTATTGCGGCAGCTGGTCTTAGAGCATTTATTGGATCTACTTTAACAAATGACAATGGAACTTATTACATAACAGCAACTGCTTCACCAGTCATTGTGTTTGGTGTTACACCAAATGAAAATGGCTTAAATTCAAATGGAAATTGTGTAAGTTTATCTGTAAATGTATCAACAGGAGCTATTGTAACTAGTGTTGTAGCAAATCCATTAGGTGTAGATGCTTAAAAAGTATTTTTTAAAAAAAGGGTGAGTTTTCTCACCCTTTTTTTAATTAAGGAGTATTAATATGGGACAACAGCAAACTTTGTTAGTATTGTTATCAATAATGATAGTAATTGTCGCTATAAGTATTGGAATAAAGCTGTTTAACTCATATTCTATCAATTCAATAAAACAAAATTGTTTAAGTGAATTAAATTATATGCGAGCAAGATCTGCAGATTATTACAAAACTTCTCAATATATGGGCGGATCAAGTTATGGGTCTTATAAATGGGATTCCAATAGTCTAGCTGCTTACATTGGAATGGATTATAATGATACGAATGGAGTGGAAACAGTAAACGCTATTTATACAATTACTGTCTTAAATGGAGATATAACATTTTTAGCTGATCCAAAAGATCAAGCCTTTGAAACAAATATCCAAATGGATTATAATGTAGATACACAAGTGACAACATTAACTTACCCAGAATAAATTTTCAGCAAGAAACTAATATTTTTCATTTTGTCTTTCTTTTTTCAAATAACAATATTTAATTTTTTCAAAATTCGATATTTTATAATTTATAAACATTTACCACTTCGCTTTAGATTTATCTAACTTTTCCCCCTATCGAAATAGAAATAGATTTCAAGATTAAAATTGGGAAATGTTAATAATGTATTTATAAATAATTGATTTTTACATATTTCTTGATTGAAGAAAAAAATAATAATTATTTGGAATGATAACTGTGTGGAAATAATATAATGAAAATTTGAAAATATCAGGGAGGAGCAAATGGGAACACAACAAATATTGTTAATCGTACTTAGTGTTATTCTCGTTGCAATTGCAGTAGCGGTTGGTATTTCAATGTTTAATGCCCAATCTTTAAATTCTGCTCGTCAATCCATTGTTTCTGATATGAATTATTTTGCTTCAAAAGCACAAACGTGGTATAAAACACCAATAAGCATGGGTGGTGGTGGATATGATGTTACTCTTGATCCCACTGTTTCTATCAGATCATATATCGGAATAGATATTAATGGAAATAATGCTGGTGGATATACTAATGATAATGGTGTTTTCACCGTGACGGGTAGTGCCGGATCAACGATCATCCTCTTTACCATTGTTCCTAATGAATCTGTTTTAACTCCACCACAGTTAAAGATCAATGTTAATTCCGGTGGAATTACAGTTGCCCATGGTGCAGAACCTGCAGATCCTGCATAAAAGATTAAAATCCCGAGTCAAGTTTTGTTTTTTCTCAATTTTAATGAAATAATGAACTTGTATATTGTGTGTTTGGATAATCATATTTTAAAACCCTACTTAAGATTTAAATCTACCTAACTCACCTTCTTTTCCTTTCTAACCACATCCCCAACCCTTCCTCTTAGTAATGGGAAGGGTCTTGTCCTAAAATAAGTTGTTTTTCAATGCATTTCCAAAGTTTACTGTGTGAATGAGAAACAGAAATTATACAAATACTTGTGAAGCTTAATCAAATCAATAAATAATATTATATTTTTTTACTTTGCTGTTTAACGTCTTTGTGAGAGTTATTGTTAATCAACTCTAGTCCAATTAAGAATATACAAAATTATAGATATTTCATTTGACAAAAACAATTCAAAATTAATGTAAGAAAGAAAAAACGAGGTGATTTATGAAAGGTTCTTATGTTGCACTAATTACACCCTTCAAAGATAATGAAATTGATTATAATGCGTTGGAAAGGCTTTTAAATTTCCATTTGGAGAATCACACTGACGGAATTCTTCTTTGTGGAACTACCGGTGAATCTCCTACTCTAGCCGGAGATGAAAAAGAAAGCCTGATTCGTTTTGCGATAAAAATAGTAAAAAATAAAATTCCAATTATGATAGGTTGCGGTACAAACAATCTCTCTCACACGATTGCTGCTTGTCAAAGAGCAAAAAATCTTGGAGCAGATTTCGCCATGGTTATCACACCTTATTATAATAAACCTACTCAAAATGGGTTGTATCATTACTTTAAAAAAGTAGTTGAGAATACCGATATTCCTATCGTAATTTATAATGTTCCCAATAGAACTGGAGTAAATATCATAGCAAAAACAACTCTGAGATTGGCAAGAGAATTTAAACAAATTGTCGCAATTAAAGAAGCGAGTGGGAATCTTGTTCAAGTATCAGAAATAATACGTGATACACCAGAAGGATTTTCGTTAATGTCCGGTGAAGACGCTTTAAATTTCCCAATTATGTGTTGTGGAGCAAAAGGATCAATTTCGGTAACTGCTAATATTTTACCAAAAAAAGTACATGATCTTATCGAATATACTAAAAAGAAAAATTATGAAATTGCTCGCCAAATTCACTTGGAATTATTAGAGATAAATCAAACTTTGTTTATCGAAACCAATCCGATTCCCGTAAAAAAGTCCTTAGCCTTAATAGGAATGATTACAGATGAACTACGTTTGCCATTATACAAACTTGAAGAAAAAAATGAAATTATTTTGATGAATGTATTAAAAAATTATAAATTGATTTAATTTGACGTGCTAAAAAAAAGAAAAACTTACTTAATAATTTGCCCACGCAACAAGCATTTTAAGAATATTATCGCTTGTTCTGCTGAATGTGAACATCATCTCAAATGTAAAGAGTATGTGAATAAAATAGATATAAGAATGCTAGAATTATATGTTGAAAAACATCCAAATTATAAAATTATAGGAGAACTTATGCCAGTAAAAAAGACAGAAAAAGTATTAGAAAAGAAAATCAAGGTAAAAAAATTTTGGGTTATGAAATCTGATAAAACAATTGCAGAAGTAAACGAAACTGAGATTATTAGTAATCCTCAAAAGTATCTTGGTAAAGAGATTTGGGAAAGACCACCTTTTAAATATGAAATTGTTATTTCCTTGAAGAAAGTAAAAGCTTAAAAGCAGTGAATAATTAATAAATAATAGTGAATAGTTAAAAAGAAATAGAAGAAATAGATAAAAAAATTGAAAAAACTCCTAGCTTTGTAAACTATAACATCTGTCTATTTTTTTTCTTTCCGTTTTCGCTAACTTTGTTGTAATGTTTACTGTGTTCTTATTCAATCTGGAATTAATTTTTTGTGCGAAATAAGATTGTATTAATCAATCTGCAACAAAAGCGGAGTGGTTTTAATATTATTTTTTTGTAATTTTCTTTATAGAAAAACAGGAATGTAATTATAAACCCCAAAAAATCTGCAAAAAGGTCATAAAAACTGAAATATCTTCCTCTTATTGGAATTTGATGTAATTCATCAAATAATGGTACTAAGATAGAAAGCAATAATAATATTTTAAGTTTTTGAGAATTGGTTGCTTTGGTTTTTCTTAGCATGAACAAAATTGAAAAAATAAGATAAACGCTGAAATGGGCAATTTTATCAAAGCCAATTGTTTCTGTTTTGGGTAAAGACATAGAAGGTATGGATGTAAGAGTAAGAATAACCATGCACCAAATGACAAATATGAAATTAATGATTTTATTTTTCATAATTATCTAATGTCCAATACACAGGAAAAGGCTTGGAAGCGAATTTTGCTTTTATTGGTATGCTCTTTTCATCATCAGTAAACCAGAAAATAAGCTCTTTTTTTTCATCAACTAGATTATTTGTAAGCATATCTGTGCGTTCCTTTTTTTGATTATTGAAGTTATTAAAAATCATTTTAACTTTTATCGTATTAGTTTTTCCAAACATAGTTTCAATTTTTTCTTTTTTTATAATTTCCCAATTTACTTTCCAAATAACCTTATTTGCGTCAACCCAAAAATTAGATCTGTTTTTTTTTGATATTTGATCTCTTAAAAAAAATAGTGCGGAAAAAAAATCTCTACTGGTTGATTTGATCTTATATTCAGATTTTTTTTTTTTTAAAAGATCAGTTCGTTTGGCGATCTCTTTTTCATGAGAATAATTTGTTATCCTATCTTCAAAATAATCTTTTTGTCTAATTTTCTTAGTATAACTAACAGGTAAATAATCATCAGAATATATTATCTTATAAATATTATCCATTTTGGAAGCAATACTTGCCAATGAAGTTGAAGTAGCGTGAATATCAAGTGAACTGTTTTTATCAACAATTATTACTTTTACAACTTTCAATCCAAAAAATCTAATTGAAATATCCATTTTCTCAGCAGAGAGTAAGATATTTAAAAAGATAAAAAAAGTTAAAAGAATTATTGTTCTATTCAACATCTTTAGGAGATAATAATTGCATATTTACACTATTTATTCGTTGAGATTTCACATTTGTAATTGTAAATTTCACCAAATCTTTATAAACAAAATTTTCGTTTTTCTGAGGAAGTTTATTGAAAGAATCGGTTAAAAAATCAGCAAGATTATCAAATTCTTCATTATCAATATCAAGTGAGAATTCTTCATTTAATTCAGAAATTGAAATCATTCCATTCAAAGAGTATTCAGTATTATTAATCTTTATGAGCATTGGTTTTTCAGTATCATATTCATCGTTAATCTCACCTACAAGTTCTTCCAGAATATCTTCCAATGTAATCAAACCAGAAGTGCCACCATATTCATCAACTATAATTGCCACATGAACTTTTGTTTTTTTAAAGGTATTTAAAAGGTTTTGAATTTTTACGTTTTCGGGAATATTAAGGATTTTTTTTCTGATAAGTGAATTAATAGTAGTTTTCTTTTTATCTAAAATTATATCTTTTGCATAGATAAAGCCGATAATATTATCAATTGTTTTTTTATAAATCGGAATTCTCGAAAAACCAGATTCAATAATTACTTCTTTGATCTTTGATAATCCTTCTTTGATATCTACTGCAATAATATCAACTCGCGGAACCATTATCTCTTTTACGGTAGTTTCTGAAAATCGAAAAATACTGGTAATTATTTTTTTCTCACTCTCCTCTAATGAACTATCAGCAGCTTTTGAATTAACTAAATTTTTAAATTCCTCAGAGGTTAGATTTTTATTTTCAAGAGAATCTGATTTTTTATTGGAAAACAACATGCCGATAAAATCAAGTATCTTTATGATTGGCCAAAGGATATAACTTAATATTTCTAAAAATAAGGCTGAAAAACTTGCGAAATGCTCAGGACTGGAATAAGCAAATAATTTGGGAGTGATCTCGCCAAAAATTAAGAGAAACAAAGTCATAACAATAATTTCTATAAATATAGAAAATAAACTTGCATTTCCTATTGCTAGTCTTTTACCTAATTTTAAAGCTAAAAGTGCAGCTGTAGAAGCTGCAGCAACATTTACTATTGTATTTCCAAGTAGAATTAAAATTAATAATTGTCGTGGTTTGTTTAGTAATCTGATAATTCGACGAGAGTTTTTTGAATTTTTTTTTTCAAGTTTTTTTAATTGTATTTTCGTTAGTGAAAAAAAAGCAGTTTCCGATCCTGAAAAAAAAGCTGAAAATCCTAAAAATATTAAAATTAATAAAAACGATATACCGTCTTCCACCTAGTTTTTATACTCCTTCAAAAAAATTTAACTATTTTCATTTTTCTTCTTGGTAGTTACAATGTCAATAACTTTCTGTCTGGATTGTAACCAAATTCTGCTTCTCATATTCTCCAAGGAGATTCATAGTCTCAAGGAAAATTTCTTTAGGAACTTCAATTTCAATTGTAATTTTTGCTTCATAAATAATTTCTATAAATTTTACATTTGAACATTCTAATTGATATTTAAGCTTGTTGAAAAAATCATAGGAAATGATGAATTTAATATTTTCAATTTCAATTAATTGCTCTATTTTTGAAGATTGAATAGTGCATTCAACTGATTGAGAATATGCTTCGATCAAACCACGTACACCTAATTTTACACCTCCGAAATATCTGGTTACAACTGCAACTGTATTTGTAAGGTTATGCTTCATAAGGGCATTCAACATTGGTTTACCAGCAGTTCCTGATGGCTCTCCGGCATCTGAGGAATGATATATTTCTGCTTTGTTTCCTATGATATATGCCCAGCAATTATGATTAGCATTTTTTTCTTTATGAGAAATTTTTGAGATATATTTTTTGGCTTCGTCAATTGATCGAACATTTTGTAAATGGCTAATAAAAAGCGATCGTTTAATTTTTATTTCAGTAA
This sequence comes from Candidatus Cloacimonadota bacterium, assembly GCA_021108315.1. GTDB lineage: Bacteria > Cloacimonadota > Cloacimonadia > Cloacimonadales > TCS61 > JAIORE01. The sequence goes on along the minus strand of JAIORE010000362.1, from coordinate 4,474 downwards.
TATTTTCCTTTTTAAGATGATAAAAATCCTTCATAAGTTTAGTGTGAACATCCTTTTTATTTTTTCAAAAGTTAGCCCTTTTATCATGTTTTTTCCATCCTCAATAAGTTGATTGAACATCTCCTTTTTCTCATATTGCAGATCAAGTATTTTTTCTTCAACAGTACCTTTTGTAATAATTTTATAAACATTCACTTTTTTGGTTTGCCCGATTCGATGCGCTCTATCTATGGCTTGATTTTCACCCATTGGATTCCACCAAGGATCTACAATTATCACAGTGTCGGCAGCAGTAAGATTCAAGCCGTAACCACCGGTTTTCAAGCTTATCAGAAATACGCGTACAAGATTATTATTATTAAAATTATCGATAATTTTTTGTCTGTTACGAGAAGAACCGTCCATATACTCAAATTGAATCTTTAATTTTTGCATCATAGCCTTTAGAATTTGCAACATACCAACAAATTGGCTGAACACAAGGATTTTTTTACCACTTTCTACAGCATCTTGGATAATCTCTTTAAGAAGCTCTGTCTTTCCTGAAAAAGCGAAATCTAGTTTAATATCATTATCCAATAAATGAGGATGATTACAGAGTTGACGAAGTTTAGTGAGTGCAGCCAGAATATGAAGGAAATGACCTCTTTCATGCTGTTTATTCTGTGAAAAATCTTTTTGGATTACATCCAATATCTGTAAGTACATTTTTTCTTGAAGTTCGGTCATTTTTGCGTAAACCAATTGTTCTTGTTTATCCGGTAATTCTATTAATACTTCACTTTTCTTTCTTCTCAAAATAAATGGAGTAACCATCATCTTTAGTTGTTCCAAGATTTTTCTGTCAGAGTCTTCATAGTCTGAATAATTTTTTTTTAGCTTTTTAATTGTGGGAAGATATCCGGGCATCAAAAAATCAAAAATTGACCATAATTCTGATGGTCTATTTTCTACTGGAGTTCCCGATAAAGCAATTTTATGTTTTCCATTTAACTTTTTTACAGCCTTTGTTCTTAATGCACTATCATTCTTAATATGCTGAGCTTCATCTAAAATAATATACTCAAAATCAATTTTTTGTAATAACTCAAGATCATTTTGAATAATTGAATAGGAAGCTATTAAAATATTTACATTTAGATTTTTTAAAAGTAATTTTCTCTCATTTTGAGTGCCTTCGTAAATCATAAAGTGCATATTTTTGTTAAATTTCTTGATCTCTTCTGCCCAATTGAAAAGAAGAGTTTTTGGGCAAATAACCAAGCAAACAGAGTTATAAGGAATATCTGAAAGAACAGAAATTGCCTGAATAGTTTTACCAAGTCCCATATCATCAGCTAGAATTCCCGAAAAATTATAATATTCTAACATTTTTAACCAGTGATAGCCTGCTTTTTGGTAACTTCTCATTATTGGTTGAAGGTATAAAGGCAAAACAGTTTTATTCTTGATCTTTCTCTTGAGGATATTTGAAAACATTGTCTCCAAATATTTATCTCCCTGAATTTGGATACCACTTTGTACATTGGCAAGTTGATAAATAAAGGGAAGGTTATAAATTAGCAATTTATGTGATTCTGAACTAGTTTTTTGGCTCAGATTAATGATCTTATCAATTTCCTGAAAACTTGATTTATTCTCAAAATATAGTAAGCGTCCATCTTCTAATTTTAAAAATTTCTCATTTCTACTAAAGAATTTTTTTAATTCTGAATGAGTTAGAGAAATATCTTGGTAATTATAGCGGACATCATATTCAAACCAATCAATTTTATCAGAAACTCTTGGTAAAATAATTGGTTTCAATTCAACTCGATAAACAAATTCATTTTTTAATTCATCCGATAGTTCGATATTCCACGATGGTTCTGAAAGTTCAAAGATAACTTTTTTCAATTTATCTATGTTCTCTTCATCGGTAAATATCAATTGAGATTTTTCATCCAAATTATTATCAATAGCTTGAGGAAGTTTTTCTACAAATCCAAATACTTGATATTTAATCTGAGGAGGAATATAAAACCACGTTTCATTGCTATCAATATCAAATCTGATTAGCTCGGAGGGAAATCTTAGCAAAGACATAGGAATTTGGACGTCGAATTCATAATTCAAGCTACCTTCAAGGATTATTGAATTATCTTTTTTGAATAACTTGAAAGATATTTGTGGTTCATTATTATAAATGTCTGGAAATTTTATAGATTCGTCAAAATCAAGATAACATTTTATTAGCCCAAGTTGTTTAGCAACAATAGTATAAAAATAAACTAAATCATTTTTTTTAATCGGAAATCCTTCTTGAAAAATCTGCTCAGATATTTCTTGGATGAAAGGTAACTGAATTGAATATACTTCGTTTTTTTTGAAAATATAAGTAGTTCTTCCAATATAGAATGCAGAAATTTGAGCTATTGGAGAAGTTTTTAAGATAATTTTACCTTCACTATTTTGTTTTAGTGACAAATTTAAACGAAAATCATCATCGGAAAAAGAAATTTTGTCTCCAGTTTCCTTAATATATATTTTACCAACTAAGTTTTTTAAACTCATAAAAAAATTCACAAAATCTTTTTTATAGATAGAATAAAAGCAACCTTTTTTGCTGAAAGAACACTTCCATTTTTGAATAAGTGTAAAAAGATTTAATTCTTCGAAAGACAGTGCTTTCATCTGTTTTATTATTTGTTCAGATAAAGACTTATCAATTTTATTTTTGCTATCAACATTTAATGATTTGATTATTTCAGGTAGATTCATTGGTAAATAAGATGTGATATAAAATCTTATTTTATCGGTTTTTACATTAAATATTTCACCAATTTCTATTTTTCCGTTCAAAGCAATTCGTTGCCAATACTCGTTATAGTTCATCAATCTTGCTTGATATGTCTGAACAATTTCAGATTTTACAATATCCGTTGAAAGGTAGTTATATGAATAGTTTATTACAGATAGATAGTGCTTGCAAATTGATGTTCCACATTCTGAGCATTCATGAAAAATTACATCTTGCTTTTTTTTTTGATATACAATTGTGACAATTGGTTTGAAATATTTTTTTCTTGAATCAGAAGCTTCAAATTTAAATATTACATTGCCTTTCTCATCTAAAAATTTTTTAAATAAGACATCATCTTTTTTTAGCTCAAGAATTGAACTCTTGAAAAACCATGTATTAGAATGTTCGTGAAATTCTGCTCCAAATAACCTTGCCAATATGCTCTCCCAAAAATAAATTGTGTAAAAATGAAATATTATGAATGTTCAGTCAAGCTGAAAAAATAATTTTGCAAACATTTTTTATATTGTGAAATCTAAAAGATACAAATTTAGTAGAATTTAGTTCTTGATATTAAAAAGAACTAAATTTTTTTTTAATAATCAACAACAATAATTTAGGAGAACCTATGAAACCAAAAATATTTGTAACGAGAAGAATTCCTCAACCTGCGTTAGATAGACTTTCAGGAGAGTTTGAAATAGAATTAAATGAAGCTGATAGAGTTTTAACAAAAGAAGAGATATTGAAAGGAACAAAAAATTGTGATGTCCTACTTTGCTTACTTACTGATACAATTGATGAAGAAATAATAAAAGTGAATCCAAAATTAAAAGGGATTGCAAATTATGCTGTTGGATATAATAATATTGATATAGAAATTGCTACAAATCTTAAAATTCCAGTCTCAAATACTCCAGGAGTTCTAACTCAAACTACGGCAGATCTTACTTGGAGTTTAATTCTATCAGTAAGTCGAAGAATTGTGGAATCAGATTGTTATGCTAGGGAGGGAAAGTTTACAGGCTGGGGACCAATGCTTCTTTTGGGAAATGATATATTTGGAAAAACATTAGGGATAATTGGAGCAGGAAGAATCGGCACAGCTGTGGCTGAAAGAGCGTTTGGATTCAAAATGAAAATTCTATATACAGACAATAAAATAAATAAAAACATAGAAACAAATTTGGGAGCAACAAAATTGGAATTGAATGAACTTCTAGGACAATCTGATTTTATTACTCTACATATACCTTTGAATGAATATACCAATCATTTAATCACTAAAAATGAACTAAAATTAATGAAGGATTCTGCTATCATAATAAATACTTCAAGAGGACAGATAATCAAAGAGAAGGATTTGATAAAAGCATTGCAGGATAATGAAATAAGTGGAGCTGGTTTAGATGTTTATGAATTTGAACCGAAAATCTCAAAGGGATTAAAAAAACTCAAGAATGTTATTATTTTGCCTCATATTGGTAGCGCAACAATAGAAACGAGAACAGCTATGGGAATGCTTGCAACCAATAATGCAATTGCGATGGTTAAAGGAAAAAAACCAGAAAATATAGTAAATCCTCAGATATATAAAAAAACCGACTCCAAAGAATCGGCATAAAATATGGTGGGCGTTGAGGGACTTGAACCCCCGACCACCTGCTTGTAAGGCAGGCGCTCTCCCAACTG
>JAIORE010000268.1 GCA_021108315.1 Candidatus Cloacimonadota bacterium | reverse complement strand
CTGAAGTCATCCCTCGCTTTAGATAAAGAGAGGGACTGAGGGTGAGTTTGAAGAATTAAATTTGAAGTGAGAAATGTTAATAAAAGATATATCGGTTTCAAATTAATTAATGAAAGCTCAGCATTGCAACAACCAGCTCTATATGATCTATTAAATGATTCAATTATTAAACTTCATAAACTAGTAGAAAGATGTAGCCAAGTTTCTTTTGCAAAAGATGGAACTATAGCTTTTATGATAGAAAATAAGCTCTTTATTCAAAAAGGTGATGTTGAAAAAGAATTTTTACTTCCTCATTTCTCAAACCTATTATCTCTTTCACCGGATGCAAAAAATATTGTTTTCAGGGATAAAAAGCCATCGTTATGACGGTTCTGAAAATAAGCAGCTCTTGAAATGTGAGAATGATTTAATTTACGATCCTACAGTAAATAATGAAGGTGAAATATTATTTTCCAAACAGATATCAGCAGAAGTAGTAAAAGTAGTAATCATGAATAAAAAATTAAAAGTTCAAAAAAATGATAAATTAAGAAATAGCTTAATAAAGAAGACATTTCAAATGGTTAGAAACAAAAATGCTCGTTCAAATATTTCCGTGCCTTATGTGAATCAATCTTATGATTCTCCAAATGGCTATGCTCATGCTTACGGGTGTTGTGCAGCGGCTACGGCTACAATGGCAATTATGTATTACAATACTTTTCCACACTGGGATACAACAAATTCTCTACCGTATTCACATACAACTCATTGGGGGAATTTTATTGCGGAAACGATTTATCAGTATCGAGGAGTAGTTTATGATAATGTGGCAACTTACACAAGTGGAGCAGGTACATGTTATTATGGAATAGATAATTACCATTGGGATGGGGGTTCTCCGAATTCGAGAATGAGACAGCTTATAGAAAATCATGGAATCGCTTTTGTCCAACATTGGACTTCCAGTTGTACTTATGCACGTATTTCAGGAGATGTGAATAATGATTATCCCTATCCAATCTGTGTTACAATGACAGCCAGTGGACATTTGATTCTTGCCAAAGGAATTTACAATGATGCAAGTAAATTGATGTATTATCATGATCCTTATGGAGATAAAAATACTTCACCCTACAAAGATTATAATGGTGATGATGTTATTTATGATTGGTCAGGGGAAAATAATGGTTATGCAAATCTGGTTAGCGTTGCCTGGTCAGTTTCAAATCAAAATACACATCAAGCTACTGTCGGCTTAGAAGTTGACGATCTTCAACTTGCTTATGGTTCAAATTTTGAGGATTATGTTTCTACAAATACAGGTTTCTATCTATATACTGGAGGAACTAGTGGAATGCGTTATTGGAGAGGAGAAACAGGCGGTCAAAACGGCACTTATTGGTGGACTGGTGGGATGAGTGGAACTACAGATGATTATTATGCTTCCTGGCGACCAAATATTACAGAATCAGGGAATTATGAAGTTGAAGTTTATATTCCAAATGAAACAACAGTAGTATCGAATGCAAGGTATCAAATATATCATAATGATGGTTCAACGCTTGTAGAGATAAATCAATCTGCAAACTTGGGAACTTGGGTTTCTCTCGGAGAATTTGATTTCAGTAATGATGATAGTGGTTACATCTATCTCGGAGATGCCATCGGTTCAAAATTTAGTGGAAAAAGTAAAAAAAGTGATGATCGAGCTTATAAAATTTTGTTTGATGAAGTTCGCTTTAATCTGATTGAAGGTAATTCTGTTACAATTTTTGATAATGATTTTGAAACAAATGATGGAGGACTAAGCGAAAATATGGACTGGACTTGGGGTTCTGATAGTACAACAGGTGCAAATTCAGGTTCTAATGTTTGGGGAACAGTATTGAATGCTAATTATAATGATCAATCTGACATAACATTGGATTTAAGTGTATCGCTTGGAGAGAACTCAATTTTGACATTTTATCATTGGATGCAAATAGAAGATGTTTCAAAGGCTATAGTTTATGATGGAGCTAATCTAAAAATATCGACAAATGGTGGCTCTAATTTTGATATTATTATTCCCAATGGAGGTTATCCGCATACTATTACTTATTCAATTTACAATCCACTAAGTAATGAAGAAGGTTTTTCAGGTATTTCAACCGGTTGGGAAGAAGTAATATTTGATCTAACTGCATATAACAATCAAAATGTAATTATTCGTTGGCATTTTGGAACTGACGGAGCGACTACAGAACACGGTTGGTATATAGATGATGTAAACATAACATCTTATCCTGAACAGCCCCTACCGGTTTCTTTGAGTTCGTTTGCCGGAACATTTCAAGATAATTGCAATATTCTTTGTTGGACTACTCAAACAGAGATAAATAATTCTCACTGGAATTTATATCGCTCTGTTTCAGAAAATTTTGGACAATCCTATAAAATCAATTCTGAAGCAATTTCCGGTGCAGGTTCTACAAGCCAACCAACAAACTATGAATTTGTAGATAATTCAACCGATTTTCTTAATTCAATATATTACTATTGGCTAGAAAGTGTGAATTTTTCAGGGAATACAGAATTATATGGTTTTTTTGAAGTTGCGATTCCAATTCAAGATAATCCACAAGTTCCTGATATTTCCGAAATAGGTTTATCATTAAAAAATTACCCTAACCCATTTAATCCTTCTACAACTATTTCCTTTAATTTGATAACCGAAAACATTGAAGAAGCAAAGATCAAAATTTATAATATTAAAGGTCAAGAAATTAAGAAATTTGGAATGAATGATTTGAGATTAGGAATGAATCATATAGTTTGGGATGGAACAGATGAATCGAATAAACCTGTTTCATCAGGAAGTTATTTTTATAAACTTATTGCTGATGGAAAGATGATAGAAGCGAATAAATGTTTATTAATCAAATAATTCCTTCTGCTTTAAATCCCTCTCTAATCACAAGAGAGGGATTTTTTTTGAAGTATTTAGTAATAAGAAGTAAGAAGCCATTTTGTTTGCTGATGTGCTAATGTTGAGAACAGGATGAGCTCTCACTCAGATAGTAATGAGTTTCAATTGAGAATAGAATATTGATTATAAATTATAACTTACAAGTTTTTATTTTATAACTTTTGTTTTATATTTTTATAAGTTATGATATTTATTTTTTTAACTTATTATTTTTCATTTTTTAACTTATAAAACTTTATACTATAACTTATTATTTAGCTTTAGTTCTATTATCTCAATTATAACTCATCCTTATCTCAAGGGTAACTTATCCCAACCTGCACAAGAACTCATCACAGAGAACAGATATTAATGTTCTTGACACTTGATTATTCAAATAATTACGGTGATTTATGCATAATACTGAAATGAGGAAGTAAGAAAAAATGATTAGTAAAATTAAATACATAATAATTTTGTCATCTCTAATATCAAGTTTAATGTTTTTGTTTTCAGCTTGTTCAGCTAAATCACCTACTTATGCGGAAGAAATAGAGATTGAGGTTACACTTAAGCCTTCAAGCTATCTGGATGATCATCTTCAGAATCATATCATTTATACAGTCTCAAATAAAGGAGACAAAACTATTATTGAGCTTCTTGGTGAAGTTGCATTCTATGATCACAATGAAAAAGAAATTGGGAAAATGCCATGGATGTTTCTCTTCTCTGACAAAGAAGAATGGGAAAAATCTACAAATGATAACCTGAAGGAGATATTTCGTGCTTTACCGGCAAATAAAACAATGAGTGCTGGTTTTCATTATTTGGGATTCTTTGTTGGTCACAAGGAACTTAGAGAAAAAATAAAAGCAGACTGGGACAATATTACAGCAGTACCAATTATAAAAAAAATAATTGTAGAGTAGTTGCTTACTTGTTTATTTGTTTGTTTGTGTAAAGACAAAAAAACTAAGAGCCATTACAAAACAAAATACAATTTTGAAGAAATTATCTTGTAATAACTCTCAGCCCAAAAACATTGCTTTCAATAATTCAACATCTTAATCAAAGGCACATTAAACTCCTCAGTTCCTGCAATAGCAAATTTCCCATCCCGAATAATATCATACTTTTCACCTGATTTACTAATGGATGTAATAAAATCTAATTTTTCATAAGGTAAAGTAATATCTGTATGCACATTTGTATAAGCTTTTTGAATATCTGTATTTCTGAGAGCACTTACTTCATTTTCACGAGCTGTAATCTCTTTTCCATCTATGGGATTATAAACCTTGAAATCCTCTTCCCAACTGAAACAAGTATCACCAATCGCAAAATGAGGTCCCATTTTCTCAACAATCAAAACCGGTAAAAGATGTAAAATATTGTATTTTTGTGCCATCACATATGCTAAAGTGTTCGTTCCTATTGCAAATTCACCGAGAGGTAAAGTTTTGTGTGGGAAAAGTAGATTTTCTTCAATGAATTTTTTATTCTTTTCTTCATCTTCAAAATTCGTACAAGAATACTCCGTTACAAATCCATCTGTGAAAGTGAGTTTCAAATTTTCATACTTCAAATCACCCAAAAATGTTTCCTGTAAATGTAAAATACCGTTTGTTCCTTTCAATTGCGGAGATGTAAAAACTTCACCAACCGGAATGTTTACATCTGCTCCGCAATTCACAAAATTTGTTTCTTTATCAGGATTTTGTAGTTTTTGCATTTTCACTTTGATGTCGGTAACATTTCCATCTTTTCCTTTCACGTGCACAAAATCGGCAAGATCAAGCACATCCACAATTTTTTGCTGAATATCTTCCCAATGTAATGTATCCAACATATTTATGTGCATTGTATCTTCAAAAATGTCCTCAAACTGATTTCCAATTTCCGGAACAGGAAAAGCGATTATTCCAAAGCTGGTTTCCTGACGAGGTACATATTTTTCCCAAATTTGACTATATTTGATCATATTTTCCTGAACTAATTGCTGCTGTTTCTCATTTAATTTCAAACAAGCTTCTTTCTGCTCAGGTTTAAATGGTAATTCACCAAATTTATCAAAATAGAATGTTCCTGAATTTTTTTGTATAATTGAACTTACTGCCTCCATACTTGCGGAATAAGTTTTTATTACTTTATCCATATATTCCTGATCAATATAAAGGCTGTTATCAAACCGATGATCATAATCTAATTGACGATTGATCGAAGTAGAAACAGCTCCTTGAATTCGTACTTCGAGTCCTTTTTCTTCAAATGTTTTCTTTAATTGTCTGATAATAATTTCCTGTCCTATATTATAATAAAGATAAACTATCTCTTTTTTTGAAATATCTTTTCCTGAAACCTCAAAACCACGAATATATGCTTTTACAATCTCTTTTGAAAGTTTTTGAGTTTTTTCAGTAGGGAATTTTTGAAGAAATTCAGCAGTTTTAAGTTCGTTCTCAGTAATATTTTTTAGATAATGATATAAATATTTATTTTCATTCAAATCTGCTTCTCGAATGATCTTCCCTGGTATTGAATCAACATTGGCAAATTGTTCTAATCTCGAAATTATTTGATCTTCAGTAGTGATGTCTCGAATTTCCTTTTGATAAATATTCCTCAATTCAGCAATATTCAATTCACCTGTTTCAGAATTATACAGTTCAATCGCATTGATAAACAAACGATTCCATTTTTCCATTTTATAGAACTTTTTTGAGCGAATATAACCAGCATAACTTATATAAAAATCAAACAAGGCAGAAAGAAATCCTCCCTGTTCTTTTCCAAATATTGATGTTGAAAATTTCGGATTTGCATAATTAGTTTCATAATTATCTGCTTTAATATCGGAATAAATTTCAAGATTTAATTTTTCTAACTCTTTCAAATTCATTTCAAGAAAATGACCTTTATAGAAAGTTTCTTTCAGCTTATGAAAAAATAATATATTTGACCCAATTTTTTTAAGAAATAAAGCATACTTGCGATTATCGTCTTGTAATTTGTCTAAAATTTCTTTGATCTTGAGAATTGATTTTTCATAAGATTCTCTAACTAATTCGTTTCTTGGCTCAACTCTTTCTAAATAATCCATAACAACTCCTTATTTATTTATTTTTCACATTTTTCTCATTTGTCAGAATTTGGATTTATCAGATTTTTAGATTTCAGGATTAATCCTATCATCCTTAAATCGTGCAAATCCAAATTCAGACATTTTGTCTTTTCTTTCTCTTCTTCTTTATCTTTTCCCTTCATCATTGGATATTCATTTTTTCTTTGAGTCCGTGTTTGTCCGTGGCTAAAATTTTTCTTTTTCTCTTTTTTCTCTGTGCTCTCTGTGGTAAAATCTTTTTCTTTTTCTTTCAAAAATCCCAATCATAACCAGGTTTCGGAAATCTTAAGCAACTGTCCAGTTTTTTTAATAACTTAGGTGTTGCTTTTAAATCATCTGTTACAGAAAGGGAAGTAGCATTGCGAATGCCCAACCAAAGTCTGGAAAATGCTCCGATAGAAGCTTTCATAGTAGGTAAAGAATTGTCCATTCCTTTTTCAGCTTTTGAATTTTCCCCAAGAGTAATGACATACTTCCCACCAATTCCTTTCCATTGAGAATCTTTAGAAAGAAAATCTTTGATTGTATCAGTTACCTCAAGATTAAATTTAAATTCTTCACAAGATAGATGAGTTTTTTTCAAACATTTCTCCATATCTAAAATCCTGAATTGCCACCAGCTTGATGCTTTAATTTTATTTTCATATTTCGATTTTTCGCTAATTCCTCTATAAAAAAACGGTTTTGACAATAAATCTTGAACCTGAATATTGTAAGGTTCTACCATCGAAACCAGTTTAATTTGATCTCCAAAACTTTTCAAAAGAGCAAAAAGTTCCAACATCTGCTCGTAATTCTGATAAGCAAACCACCAAACCCAAAAAGGACCGTTTTCTTTCCCTTTTCCAGTGAGCCAAATATGATGCGTAAGGTTTCCTTCCTCATCAGTATATCCAAATCCGAAACTATTTTTTGCTTCATTCATTTCGGATTTTGTACAAATATCTGTGAGATTTATTGCTCCGTGATACATCATTCTTTGAAGCCTATTTTTATGGATTTTTTCCCAATCTTTTTTTGTTAATCGCACTGGTATTCTAACCTTTTTTGTCAAATTTAAAGTTGATGGACAGAACGAAATTTGGTTGTTATAATTACCATTTCCAAATCCAAGATTATTGTAAAATCCCTGTTCAAAATAAGAGAGACCACAAACTTCTGCCCCGTCCAATGCATCTAAAGCAATTCGTTGAGCTGTAATTTGTCCGGCAAGACCTTGTTTTCTGGCAATCAAACCGATCACCACACCTGTAATTGCAGAAAATTTCATCATCTCTTCCTGATACTTCATCTCTCCAATAACAGAAACAGCCATTGCTTCTACAGAATAATTCATCTCGGAAACGATTGTTCTTCCTTGCTCTAAGTGAATATTTAAATATTTACTTTTTTCATCATCAGTCCAGCCACATTCATTTAGAATTCTGAATACAGCTTTTTTATCTTTTTTCGATTCATATTTTCTATAATTCATATAATTCCCTTTATATTTTTCTTATTACTTTCCGAAATTTCCAACAGATTACTTTGTACAATGAAGATTCGGAAAGTTTAGCTTTCTTATTCCCAAGCTGAGAACTGAGAACGAGTGTAACTCAAAAAGCAACACAATTGCATTACTCCAAATCTATAAAATATCAAAAGTATAACTAATTTTGATAAAATATGTCATATTATCCTGCTGATATCTTAACTGTTTCTGGAAATATAGCTGATTCTCTTCATCCCATATATCTCCTGTATAATCTTCATCATACCATCCATTTGATGCTCCGAGATAAACAGCCGTATTTGAACTTGGTTTATAAGTGAAAAGAGGATACAAATTAATTGATTTTGCATCATAATCTTCTTTTATCAAATTATTGTTTGTGACTTGTATTATAGCTCTTATCCAGAAATTTTTATGAAATTGAAATTTCACTTTTGTTTCATAGGTTCGGGCAATATATTTTTCTTCCAATTCGTGATATCTTTGTTTAAATTCAATATCAATATTGTTTGTTGGTCGGTAAAATAATGTCGTTTCATATTTATAGTAATTTGCATTCTCACCTTCTTCATCACCATAATAAAGCCCTCGTCCATCAACTAAGAGTATTTCTCCTCGAATAGATTTAATAGGTTCGTATTTTACTACTAACCAAGGATAATGCATATAAAAATCCTGATTTAGATAATTTTCCATCATATATTCAACGCCAGTCCAATATTCAAAAGTATTTTTGAACATTCCACCGTTCATAACTTCCCAATAAAAAGATTTTATATCCTTTAGATCATAATCAAATTGAACATTTTGAGTTGAAGCAAATTCCATATATCGGATAAAATCATTATCTGTTTTTGAATGAATTTGAAACTCTGTTCTATTTTTAAAAAGATTGATGTCAGTTTCTGAGATATGACCAAGATCTGCGGTGAAATCTTTTGTTAATGCCTTTGTTTCAAAACTGATAAACCAAGTACTATTATAAAAATCAATATCAAAATCATAGGCAAACCCTCTTTTTACTTCAACTTCAACTTCGTCTTTAAGAATTTCGTTTGAACTTACAGCAATTTGAACATCGCTGTCAAAAAGTTCCAGAAAGCGGTTATTCATATCAAAACTTGCTACATAATTTTCATAATCATCATATTTACGAAAAGTTCCGGCAGCTCGAAAAAAAGAATTCCCATTTCTGAATTTCTGACATATACTGACAAACCCAAAAGGTGTATCCAAATATTCTTCATCATATCCAAAACGTTCACCATTTGCGTCTTCGTCAACTGCTGCAAGTGCATAACTAGAAGTATTTCCAAACGATCCCGAAAATTTCGCTCCCCACTTAGGACTTTCAATTTGACGTGTATGAAAAATGATTATATCCGTTCTAAAAGGATTGGTTTCTTCAATAAAAAACGGTCTTTTCTCTGAAAAATACCTTAAATAACGAAGATTGACATCTACATTCAAACCATCAGCTTCGATAATATTAAAATCAGGATTGATTGTTGTTGTAAAAGTCATATTTGAATTTGGTTCATAAAACACATTCAGCTCGGAATCAGCATCGGAATCGCTATTTTTTGTTTCCTGATAATTCCCCAAAGAATCCGCAATAATTGTTTTTTCAATATCGTAACTCCCGATGACAGAGGGAATCACTTTCAGATTTTGATTTTTAGTAATATTTTCAAATTGAAATAAACCATAGTTGTCGTAAAAGTTCCCTCCTCCACGTTTTATTGGAAAACTGGTAATTTCCTCATTACGTTCAGGAATATTCCTTTTGAGAAAACCTCCCCAAGTAATATTTTTTCCACTTTTGTATTTCAAACTCTTAAAAGGAATGGCAATTTCGACCATCCAACCATAGTCAGTTCTGTTCCCCATAGATTCAAAATAAAAGTCAATTGTGGGATCAATGTCATCTAAAACAATCCCGTCAGCTTGCTCTCCGTTAGCATTTGCCACAACATAATATGCCCGATCATTTGTTCCAAAAGTATCTAAAAAGATAAGCACTCTATCTGTTGTATAAATCCTATCTCGACTACAATGAAAATCTCTGATCAAGCTGAGATCTTTCATATAACATTTTGCCAGAAAATAGAGATTTTCATCATCATAGCACATAAAGAATTCTGTTTTTTCTGAAGGTTCCGTGTTATCTCCGGGTGATGTTTGATAGAATTCATCCCTCACAATAGCGTTTTCCCATTCATTAAACGTGATTCTCCCATCAATTCTGGGGGGAGTTTCAACTTTAGGAAATATTATCTTCTCTTTTGCGATTAAAATGAATAATAAATTTATAAAAATGATAAATAAAATATTTTTTCTCATAGATTCTCCAATTAATTTTTGTTAAATTTAATATTAATGCATTACCTGTACCAAATCAATATTTGTATATTTGGATTTGGTAGTTTTACTTGTTTCAAAGCTGGGATTCTGGAACGCTCATTGAAATTATCGTCCGAAAATGGAACACTACTGTTCGTTTTTTAAATCGACAATTTTTCCCATTCTTCCAGAAGTTTATCAATTTCCATCTGAATTTCATCTTTTTCAGAAATTATTTCCTGCAATTTTTGATAATCTGTCGGAAAATGATACATTTCTTCACCCTTTACTTTAAGATCATCTTCAAGCTTGGCAATTTGATTTTCCACTGTTTTTAGATTACGCTTTCTTTTTTGGATTCTATTTCTCTCTTTTTTTGTAAAGGTATAATCGTCATCTTTTTCTACTGATTTTGGTTTCAAAAGCAATCTCTTTTCCTCAATTTGAGTTCTATAAAAATCATAATTACCTTCAAATATTTTGATTTTCCCATTTTCTAATTCAGCGATTTTTTTTGCGAGTTTATTTATGAAATAGCGATCGTGAGATATAAAAATGACAGAACCTTCGAACTTTTCCAAAACGTTTTCCAGAAGCTCTCTTGATTGAATATCAAGATGATTGGTCGGTTCATCCAAGATAAGTGTATTGAGATCACGATTCACGAGAATAGCCAATCTCAATCTGGTTTTTTCACCACCGGAGATAATGTTAATTGTTTTATCAATATCATTAGTAAAGAATAAAAATCGAGCCAAAATCGAGCGTGCTTCACCATCTTTGATTCCTAGTTCCTGCTTGATAGTTTCCAAAATTGTGAGATTCTGATCTGAAAATTCAAGTTCCTGATCAAGATAACCGATTTTGATACCAACTCCCACATACACTTCTCCCCTATCGGCAATCAATCCTGTTCCAGAAAAGACCTGTTCCATCATCAAGCGAATTAAAGTAGATTTTCCAGAACCATTCGCTCCGATTATTGCTACTTTTTCCTGCTTTTGTACGTAAAAATCAAGGTTATTTAGAACCTGATTATCCCCAAAAGACTTGCATATACTCTCCATTCTTAACACAATCTTGCTTGATTTTTTTATAGTAGTGAGCCATAATCCCATATTTTTACTACTTTGAGGTTTATGTGATTTTTTCTTATCCTCTAATTCAGCAGTGAGATCCCTGATTTTTGCACTCATAAAAGCACTGTGATTCTTAGCATTACGAGCAATACTTTTTTTTAAATCCATTTTTATCTTTCTAATCTCTTTTTGCATCTTATCTTGTTCATTAAGAGCAGTCGTTTCACGGTTTTTCATCTCCGTTGCATAATTCGAATAATTGCTATTGAACTTCGTTACTTTTCCATTTTCCAAAACAAAGATTTTATTGATTACCCGATCTATAAAATAGCGATCGTGAGTGATGATCAAGGCTGCTCCTTCATATTTTTGCAGATAGCCTTCCAACCATTCCACAGATTGCATATCAAGATGATTAGTAGGTTCATCAAGTAGAAGAACATCAGGGTTTTTTAGCAACATAGAAGCTAAAGTTATGCGAGTCTTCTCACCACCACTTAGCAAGTTAAATGATTGATTGAATAGGCTTTCTGGAATTTTTAAGCCAACACAAACCCACTTGATTCTGGTTTCGATCTCATATCCACCTGTATTTTCAAAATGGTTTTGAACGACTTTATATTTTTCGACAAGAGTATCTAAATCTTGTTCAGAAGCCGTTTCCATCTGCTTTTCAAGAATTTCCATCTCTTTTTTGATCTTATCAAATTTTAAAAATGGTTTATACAGAATTTGCCAAGAAGTTACTTCGTCAGCATAAATTGGGATCTGATCCAAACAGCTTATGACAGCTCCTTTTCGGATAACCACATTCCCAATATCACCACTTTTTCTTTCTCTTCCAGTAATTATCTTGAAAAGAGTAGTTTTTCCAGTTCCATTTCTTCCGATAAGTCCAACTCTCTCACCTTTACTTATGTCAAAAGAGACACCATTTAGCACGTATTCGTAAGAAAATATTTTACTGATATTGTTTACATTTATTTCACTCATTTTTTCTCTCTAATTTTTTGAAACCACGAATTAACTCGAATTAACACGAATATTATAAAGCAACAAACTAAACTAACAAAAAATTAACCACTGAGAACACTGAGAATCCTAAAAAAGTCCTCATCCCTTCCCCCCTTCTCCTGCAAGGAGAAGGGGAATGTCCACTCCTTGCAGGAGAGGATTTAGGTGAGGTTTATCTTTTTTTCCATTCTCATCATCTTTGCGGTATTTTTTTCTTCCTCATTTGTCTGAATCTGTATTCATTTGATTTCTGGATTACCGGATAAATTCTATCATCCTTTAATCTTACTAATCCAAATTCTGTCATTTTTCACTTTTTCTTTTTTCGTGTTAATTAGTGTTAATTCGTGGTTACTCTTATCTTTTCTCTGTGTCCTCTGTGGTGAGTTTTTACAGCTTTTTTATCAAAAACAAACAAGGATTTTCCGCTCCCCACAAAGTTTTGAATTCTTCTACAGGAACAAAACCACAGGCTTTATAAAACTCTCTTGTTTTAGCATAACCTTTGTCCGGATGTGATGAACTTAGAGTTTTTACAGTGAGATATTTCACATTATTTTTTATGAGTTGACTCTCCACTTGCTTCTGCAATTCCCTTCCAATTCCAAGACGATGATATTTCGGTAAAATCCCGCAGACAAATATTTCACTGGTTTGCGGAAAGTGAGAAATGATTGAATAAAATCCAACTACTTCTCCAGACATTTTTGCCACAAAAAACATCGTTCCGGCAACATTATCAATATATTCCTGAGTTGCTTCATCAATTCCAAACCATTCCGGTAAGGTTCTCAATACTTTTTCGCACACTCTTTGTTTTTCTTTATCATTTTCGATTTGTAAAATTTCTAAGTTTTTTTTCAACCACTTTTTCTTGTGAATATGATAAATTATCGAATGAACATCTTCAGTAAAATCTTTCATTTTTTCAGGAAAATGGTAAGTACTTTTATCAACACGCACTCCACCACAAGCTTCCTGCATTTTTTGAGATGCAATATTTTTTACATTGGGATCAGCTTTCACTATTTTCGCAGAAGTATTACTGAAAAGATACAGGCAAAGTGCATTTTTGATCTCTTTACCATAACCATTTCCCCAGAATTCTGGGAAAAGTTTCACGTCTGTTGAAGATATTCCTTCTCCATTTGGTAAACCCAGTTTACACTCTCCAATTGATTTTCCTGATGATTTCTCAATAACAACTAAACTTTGATTAAATTCAGTTTCATCGTTGTTCCCAATAATTTCTGCAATTTTCTCACTTGATATATTCAAACCTTGTGGAAAACCAACATTGTACATCACTTTTGGTGAATTCCATAGTCGAGAATACATTTCTACATCGATAATCTCTGCTTTTCGTACTTTTAATCTTTTTGTTTCAAAAATCATTTTTTTTCCTTTTTTTCTGTCTGAAACGCATATTAATATAGAATACACAGATTTTAAAATCCCGAGTCTTGTTTTGCGTTTTCTGTAGTTTTTTTGTTTCTACAAAACCTATAATAATCACTCTTCTTTGAGATTATCTGTTATAACAAAACTCGACTCGAGATTTTGCAATTAATCCACGAAATCAATTAAACCGTGAAAATCTGTGGTTCAGACGCTATTTTATCCCTTTGCGTATTTGCGAGAGACATTTGAATCACAATTTATGATGAATCCAAACATTCGGTTCAATATACAATCCTTCATCTTTTTCAAAATCTATCTTTACTGTATCCAAAGCACCTGGAATAATAAAATCTCCCGATTCTTCAAAATCCATTCCAGTCCATTGTTCCCAATCTGAAATTGTACCTTTAATTTTCATAGCTTTGTGGCAAATTTTTACAATTTCTCCACCGAATTTTTGATGAACTCTCAACCAAGGATCAAATAATAAACCATCATCTCTTTTCTTTTCGATATACTTTTTCATACTCAAAGTTGGATAATTTGGCTTCAAGGTTGGACGAACCGGAATTAATAATGAATTCAATCCATATTTTTTACCAACATTCACCATTGATTTGATCATTTTCGTGCTAAAACCTTTTCCCTGATATTTTGGATTTATTGTAATCACCAGACCGCATAAAAGATTTGGTTTTACATCTTTTTCATTATCTTCAAATCCTTTTGACAATGCCCAATCCCAACCTTTTTCGGGAAGATTTTTTAAATCATCTGAAAATTTCAAAGGAATTGAATTTCCAATCCCAATAATATTATTTTCATTAATTAACCAAAATTGATATTCAGGAAAGACCTTATATAATTTTGAAAAATATTTATTGGCAATTTCATCGTGCATCATAAATTCAGGCCAAACTTCCATACTGATTTTGTCAGCTTCTTCCAGTAAATCAATTCTTTCTTTTGCTGTAACTAATTTGTAATTCATATTTTTTCCTTTCTTATTACTTACTTATTTTTTTCTTTATCCGTATTAACCCGCGAAAATCAGCGGCAAAAAATCTTCTCCTATTCCACAATATATTTTTCATATCCATACAGATCTTCTTTATTCATTTCAACATGTAGTTTGATTCCGTTTTCATCAAATTCCTTAGAAATAACATTCCCAATCTTATAAAAAAAATTCACTGCTTTTTGGTCTGAATGCGGAATAAAAAATCTGTAATGCTTAGAAATATTAACTATTTCATCCATGTCTTCAATCATTTTATCAATACCGACACCACTTTTTGCTGAGATAAAAACCGAACGAGGATAGAATGTTTTTAGTTTATCAATTATCTCGATGTTCAATTCTGCTTGATCTATTTTATTAAAAACAATCAATTGAGTAATATTCTCCGCTTTGATCTCTTTCAAGACAATGTTAACATCTTTTATCTGTTTTTCATACGAATCATCTGAAATATCAACAACTTGCAAAAGTAGATCAGCTTCTTTCACCTCCGTCAAAGTTGCCTGAAAAGAAGCGACCAAATTGTGAGGAAGATTAGCAATAAAACCTACCGTATCGGACAAAACAACCTCTTTCCCTTTTTCAAAATTGAATGATCTAACTGTTGAATCCAACGTAGCGAAGAGTTTATCTTCAACCAATACATCTGCATCTGTAAGGTAATTGAACAACGTGGATTTTCCAGCATTCGTATATCCAATTAAGCAAATCCTCTTGATTTTTTCACGTTGTTTGCTTTGCGTATCCTTTTGTTTTACAATTTTATTTATCAAGTTCCCAATTTTATAAATCTCGAACCGAATTTTTCTTTTATCTACTTCAATTTGCTTCTCACCCATTCCGCGAGATGCTCCACCACCGGCAGAATTTGAAGAACCGCGTTCCCGATCCAAATGAGACCATAATTTTTTCAACCTCGGTAATTGGTATTTCAATTCTGCCAATTTAATTTGTAATTTTGCTTCATAAGTTTGAGCATGTTTATGGAAAATATCCAAAATAACTTCGGTTCGATCTATCGTTTCAACCTTAAACTCTTTTGATATGTTTCTACCTTGAGAAGGTAAAAGTTCGTTATCAAATATCAGTAAATCGAAATCTTCATTGTTCTCAACAATTTCTTTTAGAAAACCCTTACCAAGATAAAATGTCCTGTTCAGACCTTTCCGATTCTGTATAAATTTTCCGACGACTTCAATTCCCGCAGTATCTGCCAAACGCTCTAATTCATCTAATGATTTTAATTTTTGTTCATAACTATCTTTTTGCAAACAAGCTGATAATAATATCGCTTTTTCTTTTATATTTTCCGACATAATGTCTCCTTAAATTTCATTTTTATTTACTTATTTGAAGAGTATATTTACTATAAATATGCTCTCCCACATCAATAATGTGCATGTTCCCAGCAATATTGTGCCTGCTTCCAATAATCCTATTCTATAATTGATGGAGAGAGTGCTTTTTAACCTCAGGGAGATAAATTTTTCAATTTTTCAAAACCATAAGCCACAACATTTAACTTCTTTCCGCCAATTTCAATATTTTTTTCATCCACATAATGCCCTCCAAGTTTTTCATAAAATTTTTTGTATTTACTCTTCTTTAAAGCCCAGATAATCATATTTTGAATATTCATAATTTGCAATTCATTAACAAATTTTTCAACTAATTGAGTTCCGAGACCTTTTTTCTGATATTTTTCTAAAATATAAATACCCATTAATTCACCAATGAATTGTGGATTCTTAGCCATATCTCGATTTTTCCCACCAGCACAAAATCCAACGATTTTTCCACAATCATCTTCTGCTACCAAGAAGATTGAATCAGGGAAATTATTCAGCGTGTTTTCCCAATTTTTCTTACTTCGTTCCCAAGATAACTTTTTATCCAGAAATTCATCAGGAACAATATTGCGATAGGAAGTTTTCCAGCAATTCACGTGAACCTGTGCAATTTGCTCTGAATCTAATAATAATGCTCTTCTAATTTTCATTTATTCTTTTTTTGACAGTAGAGTAGAGACAGGTTTCCAGATATTCCATATAAATTTAATAGTTGTTCT
>JAIORE010000143.1 GCA_021108315.1 Candidatus Cloacimonadota bacterium | reverse complement strand
GGAAATACCGAAATCAAATGCTCATGGCGAGATGACGTGGCACGCCGAACGTTATAGCCAAGTGAAAATATTGGAGGATTTATCAACACGAATATTAGAACAAGAATTAGCATTTTAGTAATTGTTATATTACATATCAGTAGTTTGATCTTTATTCATTATCACAGGCAATGTGAATTAAATTGAAGAGCCTTATGTGGGAAATCTACAAGTACGGTTCTGTGAGGAGTGTTGATATTCCTCACACTTTTAGATAAAAGGAGGAATTATAATATGCCTACTCGACAAGAAATATTAGTATTGTTTATGATCATTATCTTAGCTACTGCTGTTATAAGCTGTTCTAATGGCTCAATATCTGATTATGAAAAAGATATACTTGTTACATATGATGATATCGATAAAGAACAGAATGAAACATCTAACAAAGTTAGAACAGAAGGAGCAACAAGTTATAGATCAAAAACGTCGTTCAAAGGAGATAGACACCTATACTATAACTTTTATTATAAAAGTAAAAAATCCTCGTATTATATGCGTGTAAAATCATACACCAAAATTACTAAAAAAAAAGTTTCTCATTCTGACTTTTTGAAAATGATCGAGAAAATGAACAAAAAATTTAGCAACTCGTCGCGTGTTGAGTTATTACCATTTGAAAATATTCCAACATATGGTGATGGTAGTTTTTTTAGAGTGATAATGATAGATGAACTTGCTTATGGAAACTTGCTTGTTTTTCGTTATCAAAACTATCTTTTTTCAGTTTATTTTCTAGGATATTGCCCTTATAAAACAGAATCTTTCAAATTATTTTTTGATCCATTATTCAATGAAATTTCAGAAAAAATAGAAAATCGAAATCGATAAAATAAAGAAATGCAGAAACTCATGAAAATCTTTAAATAATTAAAAAAAATCGCTACAAAAAGTTTTTGATAGAATTACAAAAATACTGAAATGATTCAAAAGTTAATTTTGGCTATAACAAGCGTATCAGAGCTTAAATTGAGAGAAAATATGAAAGAGCTCCGCATACGCCAAGCATTAGCCACAAGAGTAGTTGTGAAGAACTTGAAAAAGATTGAAACAAAAATTAGGTGCTCAGAAATAAGAAGTAATTTCAAAAAGGAATTAAATTATGCTTAAAGAAATTGATGAGTTTTCATTCAATGAAATTTTCAAAACAAAACCAAAATATAAAAAACTAAGACTCAAAGAAGGTGAACGAAAACAAGTATCAATACTGTTTGCTGACGTAAGTGGATTTACCTCCTTATCGGAAAAACTAGATTCTGAAGAAATCCAGACTATTTCTGATGAGATTTTGCAAATTTTTACAAAATGCATAGAGTATTATGGTGGTTATATAGATAAATATGAGGGTGATTTGGTTATGGCTCTTTACGGTGCAAAAAAAGCAAGTGAACGCGATACAGAAAGGGCAATTTCGTCAGCACTACTTATGTTAAAGCACTTAAAGCTATTCAACAAAAAACTTCAAGATGATTTTAAAGAAAGAATTAATTTGAAAGTCCGTATTGGAATAAATACAGGTTTGGTTACAACCGGCAAGGTTGGAAAAAAGCGGGAAGGAGATTTCACAGTTTACGGTACAGCAGTTAATATTGCTTCACGTATGGAATCTAATGCTCCTCTCAATAGAGTAATGACCACTTATGACACAAAAAAGATGGTTGAAGATATATTTGAGTTTGAAAATCATGGGGAAATTTCTGTAAAAGGTATTTCAAAACCAGTTTCTGTTTTTTTAGTTAAAGATCAAAAAAAGGAACGAATAAAACGGTGGGGGCTCCGACTATCCCAACTGGTTGGAAGAGAAAATGAGATCAATTTATTAGAACAAAAGTTCCTTGAAGTTAATAAAAGAAATGAAAAAGATAAGGAAGAGAAACCGATTATTGTTGGTATAAATGGAGAACCAGGGATTGGTAAATCGCGACTTGTTTATGAGTTTCTAAAAAAACACTCGACGTTTATTTTAGATGGTACTACACCTAAAACTTACAAAACTCATTTCGCCCTTTTTACTTCATTGTTAGGCAAATATTTTGAAATATTTAAATCAGATTCTATAGAGGAGAAAAAAGCAAAGCTGGAAAACGGTTATCATAAGATCATAAAAAAATTAACATATGAGAATGATATTGAGAAATTAAAAGATAGTTTACCTTTGATAGGTTTACTCTTTCATATCAAGTATGATGATCCTCGTCTTCAGTTTGAAGGTAAAGAATTACTAGCACATATTCAAACAGCAATTAGACATTTTATTGAAGCAAAAGCAGGAGAAGCTCAGCAAAATAACTCAAATCTGATTATTGTTCTGGAAGATCTTCATTGGCTGGATGATGTATCTCGAAGTACAATAAATTTCATTCTCGAGACTCTTAATTTAGAAGAAAAAAGAGCAAAACTATTTTATAAAAATGTTTTTTTCATTTTCATATACAGACCTGAATATAAAATTCCTAAAGTAGTACAAGAAAAAAAGGACTTTACAGAAATTTTCTTAAAACCATTGAATGAAGAAAATGCATTTCAATTAATCAAAAGTATTACCTGTGCACCCAAAATTCATGATACAACAATCAAAAAAGTTCTCAAAATGTCAGCTGGGAATCCATTTTATTTGGAAGAATGGTGTAATCTTGTTAATGATTATGGAGAAAAAGCTAATCAAAATAGTTTACCAATCCCAAATTC
The DNA here is from genome assembly GCA_021108315.1 of Candidatus Cloacimonadota bacterium. Lineage (GTDB taxonomy): Bacteria > Cloacimonadota > Cloacimonadia > Cloacimonadales > TCS61 > JAIORE01. Next base: position 13,772 of record JAIORE010000143.1, on the reverse strand, counting down.
TATAAATGCACTAATATTAGCAAGAATAGATAGGTTGGAAAAGGATATCAAACAGATTTTGCAAAATGCAGCTGTTATAGGTAAAGAATTTCTTACCAAAATCCTTTCTGAAGTTGAAAAAAGACTTGAATCTGCTTTTAAGGTAAATTACTTTTTAGAAGAATTGGAAACTAATGAATACCTCCGTCGAATATTAGGTATAAAATATTCCAAATATTTTTTCAAGCACATTCTTACACATGAAGTTGCATATAACACAATTTTACATTCAAATAGAAGAATTCTGCATAAACTTGTTGCTGAAGTTATCGAAGAACATTTTGCTGAAAATTTGGAGAATTTTTATTTTGAATTAGCTCATCATTACTCCAAGGCAAAAGTAAAGGAAAAAGCCATCGAATATTTAGAAAAAGCAGGTGATCAGGCAAAGAAGAATTTTGATAATCTAAATGCTATTGTTTGTTTCGAAAAAGCATGTAAAATGGTAGATAGTTTTAACATCAAACTACCTGAACTATTAATCAAAGTTGCTGATACAAAAAAAATAATTGGGGATTGGAATAGTGCAGAATCAACCTATTTAAAAGCTTTATCGTTATCAAAAGAATTATCTAACAAATATTTGATTGGGTCATGCTATCTTAAATTAGGATCAATTGAATCTAAAAGATCAAACTATAGAAAAGCTATAGATTTTCTTGATATTTCACAAGAAATTTTCTCCAATATAGATGATCAAAATGGAATTTGTCTATGCAAAAATGAAAAAGGTATAATTTTTTCTGAAAAGGGTAATTATGAGGAAGCTATTAGCTTATTCTCTGAAAATTTAAAAATACAAAAAGAAAATAAGAACAAAATTGGAATATGTAAAGCATTAGGAAACATTGGTATAATATATTTTAAGCAATACGAATTCAATAAAGCATATAAATTTTTTATTGCTCAATTATCGTTAAATACCCAACTCGATAATTTAATCGGAAAATCCATTGTATTAGGTAACATAGGTAATCTATTATTTAAACAAAAAAAATATGAAGAAGCAGAAGATTTTTTTGAACAGCAGCTTCTGTTGAAAGAAGAAATAGGTGATCTGCAGGGAATATCAAAATGTTATAATAATATTGGAAAAATTTATTCTATCAATGGAGAATATAAAAAAGCATTTTCACTTTATCAAAAAAAAATTGCTATATCAAGAAAACTACAAGATATAGAAGGTCTTTCTTCAACTATATCCGATATTGGAATAATTTGTTTTAAAAAGAAAAAATTTTATAGTGCATCTAGATTCTTTAAAATGAGTCTTAATTTAGCTCAAGACATTAAAAATACTACATGTACTTATACTGCTCTATATAATTTAGGGTGTTCCTATCAGAAAATTGGAAAATTTTATGATGCAGCAGTTAATTTTAAAGATATGATACAATATGTCAAAAGGTACAATCTAAAGATTAATACTCATATCATTCGATATAAATTAGCATTGATGTATTTAATTGAAAATAAGTACATTCTAAGTTTAAAAAACTTAAATTTGGTTATAAAACAAACGAATAATGTTCAAAGTCTTAAAAAAATTAATATTAAATCAAAATTATTAAAAACAGATTTACTTTATAGACTTAAAAAGTATAAAAAAGCAAAAAATATAATTATAGATCTCATATCAAAAGATATTTCTAATTATCCTGAAATTCATATATACAATAGCAAATTAGAAGTTGCCATGTTAATAGAAAAAGGACTAGCTAAGCGAGAAAATGTTATCAGATTAAAGCAAGAAATTGATAAATTAGATGATATTGTTTTAAAAACAAATATGTATTATGATTTAATTCATATATATATTAAACTTAACTTGTTAAAAGATTCTGAAGTCATAGCTTCAATGACTTTAAAACTATACAAAACTCTTTACAAAGAAAGAAAAGATTTTTTTTATAAAAATAGAATTCAGGATATATGTAATAAATTTAATTAGGAGGTTAAATGAAAGTTATTTATTTTATTTTACTGTTGCTTATACCTTTACTTCTTGTGAGTGAACCATTTAAAATAATGAATATTGAAAAAATAGAAAATATTCAAAAGAATGACAGAGACCCCATGTTATATTTTTACCCAATTTCTTTTAATAAAACAATACCGATGGATGATTTTCTTGAATCACCATTAACAATTGATAATGACGGAGACGAAGAACTGATTTATTCTGCTTCTGTTGAATATAGAGCATCTAGTAGGAATGATTTATTGAATGAAGATTTTGAAAACGGTGTTGAGTGGCCACAGGATTGGTTAGAAACAACAAATTCGGCTATAGGTTGGTTCATAACTACTGATGGATCTAGTACATATTGGGAAATACCACCGGGTAATGGGTTATATGCTTGCTCAAATGATGATATAGCAAATGATGATGGAAGTCTTGATTATTTATACACTCCCTTCTTTGATTTATCCCTATTCGATAGTGCGACATTAACATTTAATAGTTTTTTTACAGGTGAATATTTCCAGTCAGCAAAAGTAGAAATATATACTTCTTATACGTGGCAAGAATTAGTTGTTCTAAGTCCTAATGTGGATTGGACAGAAATAACAATTGATCTTACAAGCTTTTGTGGACCAGGTAACTTAAACGTTGGCTTTCGATTTCATTCAAATGACAACGGTCATTGGGCTTCAGGTTGGGCTATTGATGATGTAACTTTAACAGCTGCAGGATATAGTGGTTGGTTAAGGTTAAATGATTCATCTTTAGTTACTAGTTCAATTCTTCAAGGTGGTCCTTCTGATTTGATAACTGTTGGATTTTATTCTGAGGCCCTTTATATAGGAACTTATATATCAGATATTGTTATCACATCCAACGATCCATCTTCTTCACTAGTTACCATTCCAGTTAGTCTTACAGTGGTTCAACCAGCACCTAATGTGCCCGAAAATGTTGAAATTTCAACAACCGGAACAAACGTGGATATTAGTTGGGATTCTGTTTCTGGAGCTACATCTTACAAAGTATTTTCCTCTGATGAACCAAATGGTGATTTTGCTGAAGATACTACTGGTTCTTTTGTCGAAAATAGTTGGAGTACTACTATACAGAATATGAGAAGATTTTATTATGTGACCGCATTAAATTAAAAAGGGGGAATTAATGAAGAAATTATTGATTTTTACATTTTTAGTAATGGTAACCTGCAATTGGTTGTTTGCTCAAAATGCTGATCCTGTAGTAGAAAATGTTACCGCAGTCCAACGTAGCGACAACAGTATGCTGGTAGATATATACTATGATGTGAACGATGCTGATGGTGATGATTTATATATTACATTGCAGATTTCTAATGACAATGGTGCAACCTACGATGTAAGCTGTTTTCTTACTTCAGGTGATATTGGTAGCGGAATAACAAGTGGAACAGGCAAACAAATTATCTGGGACTTAGGCAACGAACACCCAAACCAGCAAGATGAGTATATTTTTAAAGTAGCTGCTAATGATGGTGTTGGAGATACATGCATTGATATTGATGGTAACGTTTACCAGACAGTACAAATTGGTAACCAACTTTGGATGGCTGAGAATCTGAAAGTAACTCACTATCGAAATGGTGACCCTATTCCTAATGTTACCGACAATTCTGTTTGGTCTGGATTATCAACAGGTGCATATTGTTATTATGATAATAATCCTACTAATGGAGAAACCTATGGTGCTCTCTACAACGGGTATGCAGTTGATGACAGCAGAAATATCGCACCCGAAGGCTGGCATGTACCAACTGATGAAGAAATTAAGCAATTAGAAATGACACTAGGTATGAACCAGAATCAAGCAGATGCTTGGGGTTGGCGAGGGACAAACGAAGGCAGTAAATTAGCTGGCAGATCAGATTTATGGAGTAATCATAGTCTTGAAAATGATCCCGAGTTTGATACCAGTGGATTTTGCTTACTTCCTAGTGGAATGCGTAATGCCGACCTTGCTAACTTCAGCTATTTAAGCATCAATGCACATTTCTGGTCTTCTACAGAAAACAGTAATGATGATGGTCTCTTGGGTCGTGGATTATACTATCATCTCACACAGGTTAGCCGAAGCAACCTGTTTTATAGATACGGGTATTCAGTTCGTTGTGTAAGGGATTAGGAGGTAGTTATGAAAAAAAGCTTAATTTTGATGATAACAATAATATTTTTATCCACATTAAATGCAGATAGAACGAGTGGATTTGCGATTTCAGATCCGGTATTAATAGATACTTATTCGGTTTCTGCAGATTTCTCTGCTGACCAAAGAGTTGCTCCCCCTGGAACTGACATTCAATTTAACGACCTTTCCAGTGGTAACATAACCTACTGGGAGTGGGATTTTAACAACGACTCAGTGATTGATTCTTATGAACAAAATCCACTTTATTCTTTTTCAACAGAAGGCGTTTATACTGTCTCATTGTATGTAAATAATGCTTTCGGTTTTTCTACAGAAACTAAAATGAATTTTGTGGCTATTACAATCCAAGAGATCTCTAAAATTTTGATCATTGATTTAGATATTACTCCACAAGGTGAAACATTAAAAAATTCAGTTGAAAACTCTTGTAATTACCCGGTATTTTATACAACCCAATTTGATGAATACCCTATTACAAGTGATTTTGATGCAATATTTCTACTGTTAGGTATTTATGCAAACAATCATCAATTATCTGAGAGTGAAGCACAAGATTTAGTGAATTACTTAAATTCAGGAGGAAATTTATATATTGAAGGCGGAGATATTTGGGGATATGATCCTTCAACAAGCTTACACCCGATGTTAAATATAAATGGGGTTAGTGATGGTACAAATGGTGGTGATTTATCTAATCTTATTGGTAATGAGTTCTTATCTGGTATGCAATGGACATATTCAGGTGAAAATAATTGGATTGATAGATTAGAACCACTGAATGATGCAACCGTTATTTTCTCCAATCCTGATGTTGGATATGATTGTGGTATTGCAAATGATACAGGAACTTATAAAACTGTTGGATGCTCATTCGAAGTTACCGGAATTGGAGGTACAAATTCCTTAGATGATGCTGTTTATGGTATTTTAGATTTCTTTGAATTGACTGCTAATAACGAAGTTACACAACAGCATATTATTCCAACTAATGATCAAACAGAATTTTCATTTGACGATGTAGATACAGACTTGCAGTTCATGTCAACCCATCCAGAAACTACTATAGAAATAATTTTTCATCAATTTCAGCCAACCACATTTGGTATTCTCCCAACTGGTATTGATAACATTGCTCAGAAATACTGGACGGTTAATTCATCTGCAGGAGCTACGATAGGGACTTATGATATTACATTTGATTTATCATCTATAGGAGGTATAAACAATTTTGGAACTCTTAGTTTCCTAAAACGTGATAATGATTCCTCTCCTTGGATTAATGTTGAAGACATTCCTGGAGTAACAGTTCTTATAACAGAACCGATCTTTAAAATTTTGGGACTGGATAGTTTTTCTGATTTTGTCCCAGCTGGATCAAGCGATAATCCACTTCCTGTTCAGCTTTCATCATTTACTGCAATTCAAACTACAGAAAATTTAGCTCAAATCAATTGGACAACTCAAACGGAAAGTGGTTTACTTGGTTATAATATTTATCGTAGTGAAGTAGAAAATTTCAATAATTCCTTTATTCTCAATTCATCAATAATGGTTCCAACAAATACTACTTCAACTCAATACTATTCTTATATTGATGAAAATGTTGAGTTAGGACAAACTTACTTCTACTGGTTGCGAAGCGTTGAATTGGATGGAGAAACTGAATTATTTGGACCAATTTCATTAATAATTGAAAGTCCAAACATAATCGAACTACCGGAAGTATCCTTACTAAAATCTGCTTATCCAAATCCATTTAATCCATCCACAACAATTGCTTTTGATATAAAAGAAGGTGAAATGGGAACTCTAGCAATCTTTAATCTTAAAGGTCAAAAATTATTATCAGAAGAATTTGTAACCGGAAGGTACGAATATAATTGGCGAGCTAATAAACATGCTACAGGTGTTTATTTCTACAAGCTTCAAACAGAGAGTTATTCTAAGATCAGAAAGATGTTGATGCTCAAATAGTAAAAATAAAGGCTTAATATCAACTGTAATAGGATTAATAAGTATTATAGAAAATTAAGAATCAGTCTGGGTTTAACTCTGGATGATTCTTTTTTTCTTGAGAGTTGTGGCTAACATCCAGCTCCCCAAAAGGTTTCGGGGCAGCTGGTGGGCATTATGTGTCATTGGATTTAGGATTATCTTTCGTAAGTAAAAAGAAAAAAGAAACACGAAAAACAAACAAAATATAAATTGTTCTTTTAAAAAATAATACGAAGTAATTCATCTTTTGGCTCAGCTTTTCAAATCTAAATACAAAGTATAAAAGTTCAAAATTAATGAAAACGGAGAAGAATTCAAATTGAAGAGCAACAAACGCAGAGATTCCCAAAACAAGTTGTATTTTCAAAATTAAAATTTGGTTACTGGCAAAAATTAAGGTAAAAGCCTTAAAAATTCAAAGAATTCCCAATTTTCTAATTCTTGCTTTTTTTTGTAAAATCTAAATTTAACGAAGACCAAATTAAAGATGAATTATTTCTATCATAATTGCGGGGTTAAATTAAAAAAAATGACTAATTAAATCTAAAAAAACGCTTAAACAAAAGATTTCAACTCAAATGTAACAAGGAGTTTTCAAAAGCTAAATTGTTGGTTTCACCGAAAAAAATTAACAGAAAAAATATAAAAGAAAACCGCAATTATACAATTTCTATCCAAAAAAAATAATATCAGAAAAAGATTCATTAAATCAAGCTCTGTTTTAACCAATAATTAATGCTATATTTCAAAAGTTGGTATTTCTAAAAAGAAAAAAAATAACCTACTCGCTTGAGCTTTTTCAGTTTTATTTTCAATTTCGTAGTATCAAAGCAATATTTAATCGGAAGTTAAGCTAACTGCTTTGTATTTAAACGAAAACTCTCTGTTTTTTAAAAAGAAACAGCTGTCGTTTTTAAAATTTAAGAATGGTTATTAATGCGAAATTAAATTAAATCTTGCTTTCTTTTGCGGGAGTTTCTTTTTTTGGTTGATTGAATTATTCGTGGGTTCTGAATTAGTTAAACTCGACGCTGACTTAATCACAAAGCAGGTCGTAATCGGAAAATTATTGAATAATTAAATCCACATAACATTGCACTCCAAGCTCAGATTGAAAGAAGAGCAAGGAGAGCTGGGCAGTGCTATCCATTAGCCAACATGTCGCTCCACTCCATGTTGGCTAACGGGCGGCGTGCCACTAAAAAAAGACGAGCAGCGGAGTGAATCGAAACGTCGTCTAAAACTGCGTCCACGGGGACTCGCAATTCTGCACCTCTTTGACCTTGAAATGCTCGTCTTTTATCATCTCACTAATCGCATTATGATTACGGAAATACCGAAATCAAATGCTCATGGCGAGATGACGTGGCACGCCGCCCGTTAGATGTCATTAGTAAAATATAAAAAGATTGGAGGAAGATATTTATGAAGAATAGAATGTTATTAATATTGTTAATAATTACCTTAATAATTGGATGTTCATCTCAACAAAAAAACATCGATCCGATTAAATCGGAAAATGAGCCGGAAAATATTGTTTTATCATTAGATTCTCAATTGGATGATTTGACACGACAAATAGTAAACAGTTTATCACAAGAAAATAAATCTAAAATTGCGGTTATGGAGTTTTCCGATTTGAATGGAAATATTACCGAATTTGGCAAATACCTGGCGGAAGAATTGACGACCAGGCTTTTTATGACAAAACATTTTGTAGTTGTAGAAAGGCAGAAAATAAATGAAATTATGAAGGAACAAAAGTTAGGAATTTCCGGATTGATTGATGATGAATCGGCAATTTCTCTAGGTAAAATATTCGGAGTAGATGCCATAACATCCGGTTCGATAACTGATTTGGGAGAAATGATCAAAATTAATGCCCGTTTGATTTCAACTGAAACAGGGGAAATATTTTCTGTTGCGTCAGTTAAAATTGAGAAAGATAATGTCATTGAAAATATGATGAAAAAATTCACAGTAGAAAAAAATGAACCAAATGATGAACGAATTGAAAAATTTGTAATATTAAAAAAGAGTAAATTTTTAAGTGATAAAAATCCGGTTTTTACTACATCATTTACAATTTCAAACAAACAGAAAATAAAGAATATTTCGATAAAAATGGATTTGAAAGGCGTAGTATTATGCGATAATTCAGGTAAACCATATTACAAAAAGAGTGGTGGTTATTATTATGATAATGTATATATTAATGATATGAAAGTCGATTATATAAATAAATTTCTAAAACCTATTAAACCAACAAAAGATTATCAAAGTGGAACTTGGCAAACTATAAATATTAATATTCCTTTATCTTTTATTGAAAATGGTAATAATACTTTTAAATTTGTGATGGGTAAACATAAAAGTAATTATGAAGATTTGTATGTAAAAAATATTATTTTAAATATATCTTATTAAAGGTCAAAAAATGAAAAATATAATAATCATTCTAACGCTTATTCTACTTTGTTTTTCAAACTTATCAGCAAAGAAAAATGAAATAAAGGTTAAAGGAGCAATCGGTATTAGTTTTATTGAAGGTGATATCTCTTATAACCAAGCAAGAAAACACGCTATCGAAAGAGCAACTGAAGATGCCTTGAACAAAGCCGGAGTTCCAATAACGGTAAGTTCGAATGTTACAATTTTTGAATCTGAAGTTAATGATCAGTTGAGTGAAGTATTTTCTTCAAACATCACAACAGAAACCAGGGGGGAGATAATCGATTATAAAATAGTTAATGAAGAAAAAGGTTTAAACGATCTTGATAATTTTTACATTAAAATAAAATTAGATGCAACCGTTTTAAAATATGAAACTAAACTCGATCCTACTTTTACTGCAAAAATCGAAGGTATCGATGCTGTTTACAAAAATGATGAACAGATCGATTTTACGATTTTACCGGTAAAAGACACTTACATCAGGATATTCTATATAAGTGATAATGATGCTTCCTTACTATTTCCCATAAAGGATTTTCATGATGATTCTAAATTTACAAAAGATATTTTACATAAATCACCCTTTACAGAAAAAATAGAACATTATTACGCTTATGCAAAAACTCAAATCGAAGTTGGAAGGATAGTAATCGTGATGACCAAACAAAATATCCCGTTTCTCGAGGTTGAAAAAGATGAGGATAATTATTTAACCAAAGCAAAGGCGAAAAAAATTATTTCCTGGATTCACAAAATTGAACCCGATCAAAGAAATGTGTTTTATTTTCCATTTACGGTGAAAAAATAAAAAGGAGAAAACGATGAAAACTTTAAGATTATTTATCTTATCTTTAATAATTGTTATCAGTTCTATGACAATAATGAATGCTCAAGTTATCGATTTGAAAAAAGGTCTCGTTGCACATTATCCATTTAACGGAAATGCTTATGATAAAAGTGGAAATGGAAATCATGGAACTGTTCACGGAGCGACTTTAACTGCTGATAGATTTGGAAATGCAAATAGTGCTTTTAGTTTTGATGGAAAAAATGATTATATAAATTTAGTCAATAACAGTTTGCTGAATTTTGGTTCAAATAGTTTCTCTATTTCGGTATGGTTTAAAACTAATAAATCAAAAATGGAAAGAATAATTAGTAATGGACATTGGGGTTGGACAAAGGGATATGTATTAGGTTTCAATCATTGGTCAGAAGGAACAATAGGTTTTGGTATAGGAAGTGGATTACAGAAAACATCCATTTTATGCAATACTATTTCTACATATAAATATCATAAATGGCATCATTTTGTAGTAGTAGTGGATAGGAATAAAAACATTTTGTCTTTCTATGTTAATGGTATACAAGAAGGAATATATTCTCATTTAGGATCAAAGACATCAGGCAAAAATCTATATATTTCTTACCCAAATTTAATTTATGCAAGTTCATCCGATCCTATAAATATTGGCCGGCATTATACAGGAAAAGAGTATTTTTTAGGAAAAATTGATGACATTCGATTTTTTAATCGAGCAATTAATTCTGATGAAGTCAAAATCTTATTCAAAGAAGGAAAATTAACACTAAAAGAAGAAATAGAAATATATGTTAAAAATAAAATCAAGGATTGGGAAAAAAGAGGAGAATACGAAAAAACAACAGACTATGAAAAACGAATTAATGAAACAACCCGTAAAAACAAAATATTGAAATTAAAACAGAAAACACTCGCTCAGATAGCACTTCAAAGAATTGATTGGAAAAAAGCCTCACACAAATATGATCCGGATAGAGAAGTTATGGTTATCACAATCAAAGATTTTAGTCCTCTCGAATTGAATGTTCCGATTGCAGAAGCACGGTTTTTCAATGGTAATTTTACTAAACATCATTTCAGCAATCCGAAATTTTGTTTTGATAAAGAAGATAATCTTACTATCACATACCTTGAAATTACCGATCCTTACGGGAAAAAATATATTTACGGTTCAGGAGAAAAGGAAGTAAAAGTATTCACAGGTCCATCCGATGTGGATTTGAATATTCCTGAAACAAAAATCCAACAAACAAATACTTATGTTTTAATAATTGGTAATGAAGATTATAAATCGAGACAAGAAGGTTTAAGAATTGATCAAAATGTTGATTTTGCGGTAAACGATGCCCAAGTATTTTCTCTGTATTGCGAAAAAACATTAGGAGTTCCCAATAAACAAATCAAATATATCCAAAACGCAACTTCATCAGAAATTAAGCAAAGTTTGGCATGGATCAATAATCTTTCAAAAATAGAAAACGGAAAAGCAAAACTGATATTTTATTATTCGGGACATGGTTTACCGGATCAACAAACCGAAGAAGCATACATTATTCCGGTTGATGTTGCAGGAACGAACTTAAAATATGCAATAAAATTAGCCGATATTTACAAAAAATTAACAGAACATCCGGCAAAACAAATAACCGTTTTCTTAGATGCTTGTTTTAGCGGGGGTGCCAGAAATGAGGCATTAATAGCAATGAAAGGAGTAAAAATTAAACCCAAACAAAACTACATTTCTGAAAATTTTGTGGTTTTTACATCAAGTTCAGGCAAGGAAAGTTCGGCAGTTTACCACGAAAAACAACATGGATATTTTACTTACTTTTTGCTTAAGAAATTAAAAGACACAAAAGGAGATGTAAATTACAAAGATTTGGCTGATTATATAAAAACCAAAGTAGAAAAAGAAACAGGTCTAAAAGGAATAATACAAACCCCGCAAGTAAACACAAGTTTGGAAGTTAAAGATGATTGGAAAGAATGGAAAATAAAATAGGGGGAAATCATTGAAACAGCGTGAACACCGTGATAGTTTTGGGTGGTTTCGTGTTCCCCTTTTGGATGTGCTATGTTCCCCTACCTGAAGTTAGGGGTTATTGATCAGAAAAAACTACAAATCAATAACCCACTCCTTTAGGTGTGGGAATCGGATCGTCTCAAATGTGTGGGAATAAAACGCAACAATAAAATAGGAGGAAATCATGAAAAATATAAGATTATTTATTTTATTATTTATAGTTTTTTTTCTTTTATCAATAAATGTTTTTGCTCAAGATGCAGGAAAAGCATTGTATTTGGATGGGAAGGATGATTATGTAACAATTTTAAAAAGTTCAAATCTTGATATTACCACTTTCACCATTGAAGCCTGGATAAAATTGAACAACATTCAACAAGCAAATCAGTTTGTATGTTTTTTGGGAATAGATAAAAAAACACCATGGGCTGGATGGGGTTTAGCAATTAATAGAATACATGATTTTTTAGAAAGTAATATCGGTGATATTGCTTTTTGGATTTCAGAAAATAATGGAACTAATTATGACTATGTTGCAGTAAAACATAATTTAACTCAAAATAATTACTGGTATCACATAACTGCAACTTGGAACAATTTCACAAAAATCGCTAATTATTATGTAAATGGTAAGTTAATTGGAACTTCAAATTCAGATTACCGTGTTACTATGCCTGCTTTAAGTCATCAATATATTGGAAAGGCAATTGATATGTATTTCAATGGTTCAATCGATGATATTAGATTGTGGTCTTTTATTCTTTCACAGAAAGAAATCCAATCCAGTATGAAGCAAGAACTCACCGGCAAAGAAGAAAATTTATTACTCTATTATAATTTTAATGAAATTACTCCAGATGGTAGAGTCAAAGACCTTTCTCCCTACAAAAATCACGGAACTTTAAAAAACGGAGCAAAGTTAGTCAAATCAACAGCTCCCATAAAACCTTATACATTACAAGAAGAAATTGAAATGTATTCCTTAAAAAAATTAATGGATTGGCAAAAACAAAGTAAATTTGAAAAAACATCAGATTTTCAAAAAAGGGTAAATGAAAAAACCATAAAGACACAAAAAGAAAAATTCACAGAACAAGCAGCAAACTTAATTGGAAAAGAAAAAACAGATTGGAAAAAAGCAACCAATGAGTATGATCCGGATAATGAAATATTTACTATAACTATTGAAAATTTAGAACCTATCAAAATTTCAGTCCCAATTGATGAAGCCTTTCTATTAGACAAAAATTTTAATAATCTAACTTATCAAAATCCTCAATTTAGTTTTGAAAGAGAAAAACTGTTTTTAACCTATCTTGAAATTCAAAATCCTGTTAATAATAAAATGTATGTTTACAATATCGGTGATAATTTAATCGCAAAAAAGACAGGTCCATCCGATGTGGATTTGAATATTCCCGAAACAAAAATCCAACAAACAAATACTTATGTTTTAATAATTGGTAATGAAGATTATAAATCGAGACAAGAAGGTTTAAGAATTGATCAAAATGTTGATTTTGCGGTAAACGATGCCCAAGTATTTTCTCTGTATTGCGAAAAAACATTAGGAGTTCCCAATAAACAAATCAAATATATCCAAAACGCAACTTCATCAGAAATTAAGCAAAGTTTGGCATGGATCAATAATCTTTCAAAAATAGAAAACGGAAAAGCAAAACTGATATTTTATTATTCGGGACATGGTTTACCGGATCAACAAACCGAAGAAGCATACATTATTCCGGTTGATGTTGCAGGAACGAACTTAAAATATGCAATAAAATTAGCCGATATTTACAAAAAATTAACAGAACATCCGGCAAAACAAATAACCGTTTTCTTAGATGCTTGTTTTAGCGGGGGTGCGAGAAATGAGGAATTAATTGCAATGAAAGGAGTAAAAATTAAACCCAAACAAAACTACATTTCAGGAAATTTTGTGGTTTTTACATCTAGTTCAGGCAAGGAAAGTTCGTCAGTTTACCACGAAAAACAACATGGGTATTTCACTTACTTTTTGCTTAAGAAATTAAAAGACACAAAAGGAGATGTAAATTACAACGATTTGGCTGATTATATAAAAACCAAAGTTGAAAAAGAAACAGGTCTAAAAGGAATAATACAAACTCCACAAGTAAACACAAGTTCACTAGTAGAAAATGATTGGAAAGAATGGAAAATAATTAAGTGAAAAACGACATCTAACACAGCACTCCAAGTTCAGATTGATAGAAGAGCGGGGAGAACTTGGCAGTGCCCATCCATTATACGATATATTTTGTTAA
>JAIORE010000331.1 GCA_021108315.1 Candidatus Cloacimonadota bacterium | reverse complement strand
CTTTTATAAGGAATGGAAAAGTAACAGCTATATTTGTAATCGCTCGCGATATCACAGAACGAAAGCATGCAGAAGAAAATATAAAGAAAACTTTAGCAGAAAAAACGGTTCTTATTCAGGAAATATATCACCGTACAAAAAATAATATGGCAGTAATTTCTGCGATGCTTTCAATGCAATCCAGACGTTCTGATAATGAATTTGTAAAATCTACTTTCAGGGAGATAAACAATAAGATACAAGCAATGTCGTTGGTTCATCAAAAATTATACAAGGCAAAAGATCTTTCTAATATTAACCTGAAAGATTATATTGAGGATTTAGCAAATTTGATAATGCAGAGTTATGGTGTACTTTCAGCTAAAATAAAAATGAAATTCGATTTGCAGGATGTTAAAATTTTAATTGATTCTGCAGTTCCTTTGGGTTTAATAATAAATGAACTTGTATCTAATATTTTTAAACACGCTTTCCCGAATCGTCAGGAAGGTGAAATATTCATTCGTTTATTTAAGGAGAAAGATAAAACTATCAGCCTTGAACTAATTGATAATGGTATTGGCTTTCCTCAGAATTTTGATCCTCGAAAAGATGGTTCAATGGGTTTTGCTTCTGTATTTTCCATTGTGGAGAATCAATTAAAAGGAGAGATTTCTGTAAAATCTGAAAATGGATTAAAATGGCATATTAAAATTAAAGATGATAAGAAAAAAGAAAGAGTCTAATATGAATGAGAAAAAAAAGATATTAATCGTTGAAGATGAAGTTATGCTTTCAGCTTGGTTGAAAATGCAGCTTGAAGATGAGGGATTTTTTGTTTGTGGTAGCTTTACAACAGGAGAAGAAGCGGTTGAGTTTGTGCAAAATACAAAACCTGATTTGATATTAATGGATATAAATCTCGTTGGTGAAATTGACGGAATTGAAGCAGCTGAGAAAATAAAAGAGAAATCAAAAATTCCAATAATATTTATGACAGGTTATGGAGAACCTGATATTTATGAACGAGCTCAAAAAACTAAACCTGTTGCTTATCTCATAAAACCTGTTGAAATCTGGGATTTGAAACCAATATTTGAATCAATTTTTAATTGAGACTTAATGAAGAAAATTCCTATAACATAAGTGCCCACAAGCAAGCAAGAAGAAAAGCGAGAAGAGTCGTGGCGCACTCGCTCATTATGCCTAAATATAGTTTAATAAGTTTAAAATATTGATCAAAAAAAATAAAAAGTATTTTAAGAACTGGATTAGTCGAAATGATAAAAGAAAACTGAATAAAAGACTATTTCTATAAAATAAAAATACCGCTCAAACTTTATCACGGTTTGAGCGGAAAGTGGTATACAATCAACCACATAAAAATTTTACCGTTGTGGCTAATTGTCCTTAGCACCTTCGTTATTATCGGAACTTTTTGATTTTACTTGGAATGACTTTGTGATCTGAATCTCAGGATTGCTATTGTAAATTTCTTTAAGTTCAGAAAAACTAATGGCATCAATTGATTTCATTAATTCGCTAATTCTATTTAGTGTTTCAATATGTTCTGTCGTTAATTGGTCATCGTTTTCAAAAGCAAAATCCAATATTGGTGCATAATGATTAATTGGATATTCGGTTCCCAATATGGATGCTAAATCTGGACAAACTTTTCCCAGTATCGAAACTAATCCGGAATATCTACCTGGGAACCCATACTGGTCTGGATCAATTTCTCCATTTTGCATTTTTAACCATAACTCGTTACTAAAATCGAACTTATCTCTACTAAAATCAACCATAACCGTGCTGGGGTCCACAAGCATCCAACATTGGTTACTTTTATTCCATACTTCACAGATTGTGTGACTCAAATGAAATCCGGGTTTTAAATAAGTAACATGCCCAAGACGAATCCTGACTGGAATGCCACGATGTTTAAGTATCGATGCCAGTAAAATTGCATTATGCCGGCAACCAAGCACTAATCGATCTTCAGGTTTACGTTCTTTCACTAAACCAGAGGAGTCATAGGATAGAAGCACCTCCAAAACCGATTTAACGGTTGGATACCTTACTGACTCGTTCCATCTCTCTTTGGGAATTATTTCACGATATTTTGGTAGTTCAGCATAGGGATGAATAAACTGTGATTTTATTAAACTACACAGTTCCGGTAAAGAATCAGGAAGGTTTTCATATAAATATTCATATTCTCCCGGATCGGTAAATGAACTATATTGACGATAGAAATCTAAAATAGTCTTGTCGGAATGTCCATTTTTAATAAATTGAATATTTTGATTTGATTTAATCGTATTATTTTGACAATTAGCTGCCAAAATTAGAAAAGTCGATAGAATAAGTACTGTGAATTTTTTCATTTTCATTTCTCCATATTTATTGTTTACGATTGAAGCATCTGCCTGATGCTTTTCCCTTGACAAGGGGCTAAATGAATTCTTTTCATTTCTTATCGGTGTGTAAATATTATAATAGACACCGAGCCATTTATAGTTGAACACATAAAGTGGTTTACAACTTAAACCAAGTAGGCAAAAAAAATTATTAGGGATTGATATATTTTCTAAGATCATTCACATAGACCTCAAATGCCTTAACCCCTTTACCAGAAATAGACACCATGGTATTCGGGTAATTATTCTTAAAAGTTTTTTTAACATTAATATATCCTGCTTCCCGTAGTTTCTTAATCTGAATACTAATATTACCTGCTGTAGCCTTTGTTACTTCCTTAATGTGTGTAAACTCAACTTTATCTGAGGTCACAAGCATAGAAATAATTGCCAAACGTAATTGCGAGTGTAATAGGGGATCTAAATCTTTGTACATAGCACTATTCTTTTGCTGATTTTAAAAAATATCCTGGTATCAGATAACCGCAGATTATAGAAGCACCCACAATTAATGCTATGTATTCATTTGATACAAATGTTGAGGCTATACTGAATACAAAAAATGCCATACCCCCAATTATAACTGGTCTGAACTTAATAAGCAAACCTGATGTAGTAGTTCCTATGCCAGCAATTAACAACATTATTGGAGGTGGGTCTATCTGCAATTTGATACAAAGTATGGTTGCAATAAAAAAGGAAGCAGCAGTTACTGTCCAAAGACTTTTGAAATAACCATCTAAATGGCTGTATACCTTTTTGACCTTGTTGGATTTGCGATTCATGAAAAACATGAAAATGAATCCAATTAAACCAAAAACAACCCAAATACCAATACTAAAGAGACCTTTAAGTTCCCAATTCCCAGCTCTTAGCTCATGTGCTTCCATGCGATTTAAAAGACTTAATAAGATGAAACTAGAAAAACTCGCAAACGTTAGAATCCAGCCCCAAAGGAGGAATATTTTTCCACCTTCCTTGTAATTCATTTTAAAGTTTGAGATGGCTTTGTTAATTATATCAAAGCTTTCTTCCGGTGTTAATTTTTTTTTGTCCATTGTTTTTCTCCATTTTTTTTATTTATAAACAGCACATCAATATGATAAACTTGTTTATAATATAAACCAAAATAAATGCTTTGTTTTATCGTCAAGACATTTTTTATTTAGAGTAGAAATATTATCATTTACATCGTCTATCAGGAAAGACTGTATTTATTTTTATATCATCTCAATATACTGCAATTTAATTCTTTTATATTTTTCTAATGTATCATCATTTATAACCATATTACTTGGTGCTTTAGGTTTTTAGCTTTACAATTTCAAAGCCTAAAATGAGCTACGAAGTATACGAGGTGTTATGCTTATCTGTAGTATAATTGGTTAAAATTCTTGACCTAAAAAAATAGAAAAAGTATTTTGAGAAATATAACAGGAATAGATAATAGAATAATAAAAAAGAAAAATATACGTAATTGTTGTCACACTGACAAATGGAGAGATAACAACAATAGGTGTTACACACACTTTGAAGAAGTAATTTATCTTATCTGGCTTGTAATTTTAAAAAGTGATTATTCGTTCTTTAGAGAATAGGCATAACAAAAGTGCCCACAAGCAAGCAGGTAGAAAAGCAAGAAGAGTCGTGGCGCACTCGCTCATTAGCCGAAATAAAATTCCATTTGGAGTGGACAATATTGATGCAAAAATGATTAAGGATTTGTGGTTTTCTTTTAAATGAGTAATTATAAGAATAATGGGTTGATTACATAGTGAGAAATAATATCTACATTATTGCTATTTTCATAGTTTGCATATTAAGTATACAGATAATGAATATGGATTTTAATTTTGATATACTTATGCTTATGTCTTACTTAAGTGCTGGAGCAATTATAATGATTATATCTGGTCCAATTATAAATAAAAATCTGTTCATATGGTCTATAAGCAATGTTTTTACAAACACAAAAGCAATATTAGCAATACTTAGCAGTATAAGTTTTTTTATCCTGATGATGCTATCAGAACGGTATTTTTGGTTAAATCACAAATTTCCAAATGTATATGTTGAAGCATTACCAATTTTGATTGGAATTTTCATAATATCCTTTTTTTGTGGTGTATATTATCTTTTTAATAATAAATCCCATTCAATAGGCACTGAAAAACTAATTCATTTCTGGCGGAATAAAATAATTTCTTTTATTGTTGATTTTGTGATTACAGTTACATTTTGTATTTTCTGGTCATTAAATTATAGTACAATTAATTTGTTTGTATTTCTTCTTCTTCTTGCTATTAGTTACTTTTGCTCTAATTTGTTTGTTAAAATAGTTATGCATTTACTGTTTATTAAGCATCCAAAATTTGAAAATGAAAAAAATTACATCTTTCTGGTTTTGTTATTAATTATTATGATACTTGTTTCATTAAAAAGCGATCTTTATTGTAAAAATGTTTGTAATGGAGTAATTATTTATACATCTACTTGGTTTGCTTTTATTTTCTGTAGTTTTTGGATTTTATTAAATAAAGTAAAAAATACAATACAAAAAAAGATAAAATTAATCTATACTTTTTTCATAATAATTTTATGGTTTTCCTATGCACATTTAAGCTTTATTATCAAGTATAACCAAAATTCATCAGTTTTATTTCCAACGGCAAACGAATTTGGATATTTTTGTTTCCTGAATAAATTACTGGTTTATTGTGTTCCTAGTTCATTAAGTATCTTAACTATAATTGCATTATATTTAATTTTTATAAGGAGATTAAGAGGTCATAATTATGAATAAAAAAACTAATTTAAAAAAACTGTTTCAATATTCTCTAAGATTATTTTTTATATTCTTCACTTTATTCTTTTTAAATTCTTGTGGTGAAATTATTGAACACTATCAATGTATAATGTTGGTAGAAAATGGGAAATTTGCTGAAGCCATAGAAAGATTAGATATGAATATAAAGTCAGATCCCAAAAATTCAGCTTACTATGATTTAAGGGGTTATGCAAAAATAATGAGTGAATATCCAGATAAGCAAGATGCTTTAAATGATCTAAACTATTCAATTGAGTTGAGTCCAACAATAAGCTCACCATATATTTATAGAGCACGATCTTACTTAGAATTGGAAATGTATTCAGAAGCCATTGAAGATTGTAAAATAGCCCTAAAAAATTGTCAGTCTAAAACTTATAGAGCAAATATTTATAATTTGTTGGGATTAATTTATCTAACAAGTGGTGATCTCCACAATGCTTTAGATCAATTTAACATCTCATTAGAACTGAATCATAGAAGTGATGCAACTGCTTATGGAAATAGAGGATTAACTTATGGACGGTTAGGACAATTCTCTGATGCATATAAGGATATTGAAAAAGCAATGTTGAAAAATAAAAAAGTTGGGTATAAGGAGAGAGGTTTGGTGAAATTATTACAATTTAAAGATATTGACGCTCAAAAAGATTTTAATAAACATTTAGAATTTTTTCCCAATTTTAAAAGAAATCTTGATAAAACAATAGAAAAATATAAACTAATACGAAGTAATTAGACATCTTCTAATTTATTAAATGAACGAATGACACAAAAATAATATAGAATTAAGCGACTAAAGGTATGTAGAATTAACGTTTTTTTTAAACGCGAATAGGATTAACATTGTCCTTCACATTCGATTTGTAAGAAAAACGAAAAATAATATATTAAGTTGTAATATTAGCGTAAACAATAAAAAAAGGAGAGAAAAATGGACAGTTCAAAATGCAATCATATTTGGCATTATGAGTATAGATTTCGTTGTTGCAAACAATGTGGATTCATACAAATAAAGAGATAGAGTAATGATCCAAAAGATAGAATGGATTTATCAGCTCAAGAAGCAACTGAGTTAAGGATTAGAGCAGAAGTACCGCAAAATATAATTAACGAATTAAAATCTGTTTCTGATCCTAATAAAGAAATTTTTAGACAAAGGTTAGGTGATTTTTAACCAATTAATAATTTTCATTTTTTTGTCTGATGACTTTTTTTGTGAAAGATGATTTAAAAACTGTGATACTTTCCGTGCTGATGGTTTATCATTATTTTTTTTTATTATGAATATAATTGAATCGGCTAACAAAAATGCACACGCCAGAATTCATTTAAAATTTTTGTGGTTTGTTTTGGGTTGAGTTTGCATTCAAAAGATTGGTGGTTTGTGGAAGATGGCGTGTCGCATTCCAACCATTATGCACAATAGAAAATAATGGAGAAAATTATGCGAGAAATTATTTTGAAGAATTATGAGATTTTTATTGAGAATTTAATGAACAACAATGGACCTGACCAACATCAATATAATGAGTTATCTAATTGGTATAACGATGTCGGCAATAATCTTGATATAGGTATATTGAGTAAAAACGATATTGATGATTTAAGAAATAAATTTGGAAGTGTTTTTGTTGATAACAACTCACTTCAAGGACGGATATTTAATAAACCTTTAGGCTATTCAGGTGATTATATTGTAATTGATAAAATTTACACAAATAGCACATCCCAAAATCCAATTTTTAAAAAATGGGATTTGTATACTCAATCTCTACCTGCTTGTGAAGCCGTAAGAAATAGAAAAGAATATTTTATTAAAATTATGAAAAAACTATCTAAAACAAAATGCAATTTATCAGTTCTTAATTTAGCCAGCGGTTCTTGTAGAGACATTATTGAATTATTCGAATATGAAAAAATAAATAATATTGAATTTGATTGTGTAGACTTTGATCAAGATGCAATTGAATATGCTAAAAAAAAACTTTCAGTTTATTCATCCAAAGTTAATTTTATACATAAAAACATATTGAAATTTAGGACAACTAAAAAATATGATATAATATGGTCAGCAGGTATGTTTGATTATCTCAATGATAAATTATTTAAATATATGCTGAGTAATATTTCAAACTTCTTAAAAAAAGATGGTAAAATTGTAATAGGTAATTTTCATCCGAGAAATCCTTCAAAAAGAGCAATGGAATTTGGAGAATGGTATTTACAACACAGAAATGAAGCACAATTAATTGAATTAGCATCAAGTATTGGCACAAAATATCTAACTATTGATGTTTTTTCTGAAGATACAGGAATTAATTTATTTTTGCACATTGAAAATTCATAAACTCAGGATTTTTTCAAAAAAATTATGAATATAAAAAATTAGGCTTTACAAATTATTTATAAATTTTACTTGATATTTCAAAATTAAAAAATAGTAAATATATTTAAAAAGAGGTCAAATATGAGTAGTTTAAACTTTTATATTAATACTTTGGATAAAATAAAAAAACGAATTAGAGATGCTCAAGTAAAAGCCATATTGTCGGTTAATTCTGAAATGATAAGTATGTATTGGGATATTGGTGAGATTATTTACATCAGGCAAAAAAAAGAAGGTTGGGGTGCAAAAACTATTTTTAAATTGTCAAAAGATATTCATAATGAAATTCCTGAAATCAAAGGTTTCTCAGAGAGAAATATTAAATTTATGGTTCAATTATACAAAGAATATGTAGTAAAATACCCAATTGGGAAACAGCCTGTTTCCCAATTAGAAAAAAGGAAACAGATTGTTTCACAAATTCCTTGGGGTCATAATATTTTACTTATTCAGAGAATTAATGATATATCAATTAGATTTTGGTATATGGAGCAGATTCTAAAGAATGGGTGGAATCGTGAAACACTTTCATCAATGATAAAAAGTGAATTACATAAAAGACAAGGAAAGTTGAATCATAATTTTAATTTAACACTACCCAAACCACAATCGAACTTAGTAAAACAAACTTTAAAAGATCCATATATTTTTGATTTTATAACTCTGTCAGATCCTTTTCACGAGAGAGAACTTGAAACAGAATTAGTAAAAAATATGGAGAAATTTTTAATCGAAATGGGTGTTGGTTTTGCATTTTTAGGAAGACAATATAAACTTACAATTACAGAAAAGGATTTCTATCTTGATTTATTGTTTTATCATATAAACCTTAGATGCTTTGTTATCGTAGAATTAAAAAAAGGAGATTTCAAGCCCGAATATGCTGGTAAGATGAATTTTTATTGTTCTGCAGTAGATGATATTATCAAACAACCTACTGATCAACCAACAATAGGTCTAATATTGTGCGAATCAAAAAATAGAATTTTTGCTGAGTATGCGTTAAAGGATTTGAATAAACCAATTGGTGTTTCGGAGTATGAGTTAACGAGGGCATTACCAGATAATTTAAAATCCAGTTTACCGAGTATAGAAGAAATTGAGACGGAATTAATTAATTTAAATGAAACCGATAAAAATAAAATTACTGACTAAAAATAAAAAGAACAATCAAACAATAAGGCTTTGAAATTGATGTGCATAACAAGTAGCTCAGTGCTCAGATTGAAAGAAAATATGAAAGAGCACCGCAGCTACAATCCATTAGCCACAACAGCAGTAGATAAAAAACTAAATAAAAGAAATTGGAGGAAAAATGAAAAATTGTTTAATTGTTCTATTATTTGTTTATTCAGTTTTAAATGCAACAATAATTAATGTTCCAACAGATCAATCTACAATACAAACTGGTATTGATGCATCAACTCACGGTGATACGGTTTTAGTTCAATCCGGAACTTATTTTGAGAATATTAATTACAACGGAAAAAATATAACTGTCGCATCTTTGTTTATAACCACTCAAGACACTTCCTATATTTCACTGACTGTAATTGATGGGAACCAAAATGGAAGTGTTGTCACATTTAACAACAACGAAACATCCGATGCACTATTAATTGGTTTTACAATTGAAAATGGAATGGCAGAAGATGGAGGGGGTATATATTGTTATCAAGCGGACCCGAAATTAATGAATTTGAAAATACTGAATAATCAAGCTAATGATAGTGGTGGTGGTATTGACACTACATACTCAGATTTAATAATAGAAAATTCTTTGATTTCGTCCAATTTAGCCGAAGAAGGAGGTGGAGTTTCAATTATGGCTGGTAATCAAGTAGGTATCATAGGGTGTGAAATTTCAGATAATGTTGCTAGTTCAAAGGGAAGTGCAATGATGATATTTACTCTATTTAACAATGGTACGCTTAATATCAATCTGATTAATTCCACAATCTGTTTCAATACACCTAGTGTTGGACCTTGGGGGCACTGGGGAGTTGTTAGTATTGGGGAGAATGGTGACGCTGTAAATATGTTGATCTCAAATACAATTATGTGGAATGATGCAAATCGTGAAATTTCTATCCATTTTTCTGACTACTCGTCAATTTTAGTGCAGAATTCATTAATTCAAAATGGTGCAACGTCAATGTCCGGTGGTATAACTATTGGAAATTCAGTAAGTTATTCAAATCCGTGTTTTGTAGATACTCTTGCTCAAAATTATTCAATCCAATTAACGTCACCGTGTATTGATGCAGGATTGAACAATGATCTCCTTCCTGATTTTGATCTATTAGGAAATCCAAGAGTAAATTTTGGTATTGTCGATATTGGAGCTTATGAGTTTCAACAATCCGGAGATTATATTGCTTGTTATTCACCTAATGGCAATGAACACTTCCAAGTCAACACACAACAACCAATAACATGGTCTACAAATATTCAAGATTTAGTTATTGATTTTTCCTCCGATAACGGAATGTCTTGGAATACAGTAATTGACTCGACATTTCATCAACATCAATATCTTTGGACCGTTCCAGATTATGTTTCACAAGATTGCAAAATTAGAATTTCTGACAGTACAAATCCCTTACTATTTGATGAGAGTGATAACACATTCTCAATATGGACAAAAGTAATTACAGATGGTGAATTTGTTTCTGGCACATGGACAATTAATCAATCGCCTGTAATTGTTACTGGTCAAGCAATTGTGCCAGAAGATTCAACTCTCACAATTGATCCAGGTGTAACAGTGAATTTTCTTACAGGAACAAGTTTTGATTATAATGGAGCAAATTGTGGATGGTTGGAAGTTTTAGGTAATATGATAGCAGAAGGCACAGTATCTGATTCAATCCACTTCACAAGATTAGGCGATAATGGTTATTGGGGAATAATTTTACTTCTTAATTCAATTGAAAATGAGTTTTTGTATTGCAATTTTGAATATGGCAATGGAATAGAAAACTATACTAATAGTAATGTTGATTTATATGGTTGCTTAACTGCTTCGAATTCAAATGGATCAATTAATAATTGTTCATTTTCTCATAACTCCCAAAGCGGATATCATTTACGATCTTGGAATGCAAACAATGTTATTACTATACGAAATTCTGATTTTACTCATAACTACTTTGGTATTTATTCAAAACTACAAACTCAAAGTTATTATGACTCATTATATGTATTCAATCGTATTAAATACAATTCTCAAGGTATTTATTTCTATGGTGCATTTCAAGGCATCATATCTAATAATGATATCCAACATAATGGTACTGGAATAAATAGTGGTTTATCTAATAGTTTTATTATTAATAATTTTATTTCAAATAATGGAACAGGAATTTGTTTGAGTGAAGGGGGATATAATCTGATAAAAAATAATATAATATCAAATAATTCGCATGATGGAATTATATACACTTATTGTTACCCTACGATTGTTAACAACAAAATATTTAATAATCAAGAAGCTGGGATTTGTTCCGTATATGGGTATTCAGGTTCAAAAATATCAGGAAATGAAATATTTAATAATGAATATGGTGTTCAATGGATATCAAACTCTAAAGGACTAATTCAAAGTAATACTATTGTTAATAACAATTGTGGGTTACTTTCTGAATACAGCAATCCCGTCGATGTTAAAAATTGTATTATTTGGGGAAACGGAGTAGATTTCGATGGAAATACACAAATATATCTCCAAAATTCAATAATTAATTCCTCTAATTTTCCATATATCACAGACATAAATGGAAATATCATAGGCATATCTCCAAGTTTTGTCAACGAATTAAACAACGATTTCCAGTTACTAAATAATTCTCCTGCAATCAATAAAGGAACACTAAATATTACTTTTCCTGATTCGGTTGATATTTCCAACAATCAAAGAATTTCAAACGGTCGCCTAGATATTGGAGCTTACGAATATCAACAAACTGGTGATTGGCTTTGGGTTACTTCTCCGCAAGGTGGTGAGTTTATGGAAAGCGGTTCCACTTTCCCGATAACCTGGATCAGAAGTGACAGTAGTTCATCGGTAACAATTGAATTATTTGATGGTGATAATTGGTCAACAATTGATAATTCAGCTTCAAATATCGGAGAATATTTAAGTTGGATTGTACCGGACATCGATTCTGATGATTGTTTAATTAAGATTACTGACACCTTAAATGGTTCAATAAATCATACATCTGATAATACATTCTCAATTAAAAGAAATATTATTGAACATAATGAAGAAGTATCGGGAACTTGGAATTTAGAGAATTCACCTTATACTGTTGCAGGAAAAGCTACAGTACCTACCGGTTCAACTTTAACAATTGAACCGGGAGTAGAAGTAAAATTTAAAACAGGTTCAATTAATTCTGTAAGTTCTACATATTTTGATAAAGGAATGTTACAGATAAATGGTAAGCTTGAAGCTATTGGTACATCAGAAAACTCAATAACATTCACAAGAAATGGGAATGATGGAATTTGGGGTATGATTTATTTTAGTCCAATTGCTGACACTTCTAGCATCCTAAAAAAATGCAATATAAATTATGCTGATTACATCTATAATAGTGATTATTTTTTCGGTGGTGTTTCTTTTAATAACTCTTCTGCAACAATTGAAAATTGTGAAATTAGTAATTGTTATCTTGGAATAGATATTTCTTTTAATTCTATGCCTTTGATTAGAAATAATAAAATCAATAATAATTTTGAAGGTGGAATTCTTTGTTGGTCGAGTTCTAACGCAAATATAGTTAATAATGTTTTATACAATAACGGATATATTGCAGAAGAAGTATATGGTGGTTATGGTATCAGATGTTATGATTCGAGTCCTGCAATTACAAATAACACAATCACATTTGCCTTATCTGAAAGATATTCTAATCAAACTAGTTTATTCAAAATAATTAACTGTGAAAAATCCTTTAATTCAAATTCAAGAAATTTGTTGTATGGAATAAGTTGTGAATCATCTTCCAATCCGGGAATAAAAAATTCAATTATATATGCAAACGGTCCTTTAACAGGAGGAGCAAATTTCAATATCTCAAGTAGTTCCCCAACTATCAGTTACACCTTGATCGAAGATGAAACTTTTCCATCCGGTGCAATAGACGAAGGCAATAATATTCTTGGTGCCGAACCTTTTTTTGTAGATGCTGTAAATGAAAACTTCCAATTACAGTCTTACTCTCCTTGTATAAATTCAGCAACTCCCGATACAATCGGAATGAACTTACCGGAAATCGATCTTGCCGGTAATCCTCGCATTTTTGATGGAGAAGAAGATATTCTCGACATCGGTGCTTTTGAATTTCAAGGAGAACCTTTACAGGTTGATTTTTCTGCTGATATTATTTCCGGCAATGCTCCTTTATCCGTACAATTTTCTGCTTTGTATAATTATCCGGCAGATTCTTACGAATGGGATTTTAATAATGATGAATTAATAGATGCAACCGGTGAAAATGTAAATTGGGATTTTCCTGCCGGTGTTTATACAATAACTTTGTATTCGCATTATGGATCTGAAACATTTTTTGAAACAAAAAGTGATTACATTACTTCGATAAACCATGCTCCTTACGTTGAAAATCCGGTCACTTCACTTTCTTTCGACGAAGACACAATTGATAACAATTTGAATTTGAATTATATTTTTTCTGACATAAACGATGATTCACTTTCTTTTGATTTCAGTGGCAATATTAATGTTTCAGTAAGTATTGATGAGGACGGAATCGTAATTATTGAACCATCAGATAACTGGAATGGCGAAGAAACGATTTCTTTCTCAGCAGATGATGGTTACCAATCTAGAGGAAAGTTAAATAACCAAAAAACAACAACACACAAAAAATCAAAATTAGAAAGTGATTATAAAAGGATTTCAACAAAAAATAATTCGATTAGAGATATAACTACAATAGATATTGTAATTACAGTGAATCCTGTAAATGATCCACCAATTTTGGAAATTTCCGGAGAATTTGAAGCTGATGAAGACCAACCATCACAAAGCTATGATTTCATTTCGTTCTGTTCACAGGTTTGGGGAGAAACAGATGTGTTAAGTTTATCAGCTGTTAATTCAGAACACATAGAAGTTACGATTATAGATTTTGAAGTTGTGTTTGAATCCAATACAGTGAACTGGAATGGAACTGAAGACATCACTTTCTTTTTAGATGATAATGTTTCAGATTCAATTAACAGAAATACACGAAATTCAAAAAAGAAAAAGAAAATTTCTTCAGCACGAAATGATAACGCACGAGATATTGTAAGTCAAACAATATCAATTACAATAAATTCTGTGAATGATGCTCCTACAATTGTTTTACCTGATGACTTTACTTTTGAAGAAGATGGAAGTCTGATGGTAGATTTTGTTCAATACATTGATGATGTTGATCTTGACGATCTTATACTTTCGGTTTCCGGCAATACAGAAGTTACAGTAGATATTTCAGGAACTATCGTAACATTTGGTTCAACTGAAAATTGGAATGGAATTGAAACTTTAACATTTATTGTAGATGATAATGCAAGCAGAGCAACTGCTGAAGACGATGTTGATGTAATTGTAACTCCTGTAAATGATCCACCAATATTGGAAATTAGCGGAGATTTTGAAGCAATAGAAGATTTGCCATCTCAAACTTATGATTTCAGTGAATACTGTTATCAGACATTTGGTGAAACAGATGTGCTAACCTTAACAGCAGATAATTCAGATCATATTGAAATAACGATAACAGATTTTGAAGTTATCTTCGAATCTAATACCGAAAATTGGTATGGAACAGAAGAAGTTACTTTCTATCTCGATGATAATGTTTCGGACTTGATTAATAGAAACACACAAGTTTCAAATAAGATAAATAAGATTTCTTCTACACAAAACGATAATACCAGAGATATTGTAAGTCAAATAATTGAGATTACCGTGTTGGATGCAAATGATCCACCTTTTGTAATTCTTACAATAGAAGATATTGAAGTTGATGAAGATTTTATAGAAATCATTGAAATTGATCTTAATGAACATTTTGATGATCCGGAAAATGATGTATTAACTTATTCAGCAGAGCTCGAAGATGAAATTGCAAATATTGAAATTGATGAGAATATTGTATCAATCTCAGCAATTGAAAATCTGAATGGGAATACTGAAATTACTATCATTGCAGATGATAATGTTAATCGTAATTCACGAGATACTTGCGAAACTACTTTCAATCTATCAATTAATGCTGTTAATGATGCTCCTGAAATAATCAGTTATTCTCCGGAGGATTTGACTTTTGAAATCATTGAAGAGCAGGAAGTTGATTTTGAAGTTGTTGTGGAAGACATTGATAGTGAATTGGAATATACTTGGTTCGTAAATCAAGAAAATGAAAACAATCCGCTAAGTATTTTCTCATACAGTTTTATTGAAAATGGAGAATTCGAGATTAAAAGTATTGTTAATGATGAGGAATTTGAATTAGAGACTATTTGGAATGTTTCCGTAAATTTATCAGGAACAAATGATAATTCAATAATTCCCCTTACATCAGCACTTGTTGGCAGTTATCCGAATCCTTTTAACCCAACAACAACAATTAAGTATAATCTTAAAGAAAATGCAAAAATTAGAATTGATATTTTCAACATCAAAGGACAAAAATTAAATACTCTGGTTGATCAGAATAAAAACGCTGGTTATCATTCTGTTGTCTGGAATGGTAATGATTCTTCCGGTAATCCGGTAAGTTCAGGTTTATATCTATACAAACTGATTATTGATAACACCACGATTGATATGAAAAAGTGTTTACTCCTGAAATAAAAAAGAAAAAATCAGTTCGGTTGTAATCTCAGGCTGGTCTTGTTTTTGATAGATATTGTGGCTAACAAAAGTGTCAGTGCTCTGATTGAAAGAAAAGCAGGAAGAGCACCGCACACTCCAACCATTGTGTGAAATTCAGTTTTCCTACCGTAAGAAAAAAAGAAAACAAAAAAAATGGATAAAATTGTAAAAAATCGAAATTGTTTTCAGAAGCTTAGAAATAAAATAAGAGAAGAAAAATAATTCATCTGTTTGGTAATTCCGACTAACTTGTCCGAAAATCCCAGAGAAATTTTAACAGAAAAAATACAGAAAACTTGAAAGAAAACGATGAAGAAAAATCTAAGAATAATGTCTCAGGAAATCGGAATTATCAAAATGAATCTTTTCGCATTAAATTCAATAAACAAGAGTTTTCTTGAAAGAATCAACAAACAAAAAGAAGAAAAAACAGAAACAAAAATTAATTGCAACGCATTAAAAAAGCAGTAATTTCTCAGAATAAACTTTACGCTGTTGGAAACTTAAAATTTGGGTTCGCTGTAAAAATTATCGGGAAAAATCAAAGAAAAAGCAAGAGAATCTAAACTACATAATTTCTGTTATTTTTGTAAATTCTAATTCCAACGAAGAGTCGCAAAAGTTTAACAGGTTATTATTTCTATCAAAATTGTGGAGCTAAATTGAAGGAAAAATAGAAGTAAACCTAATCATAATGCATTGGCAGTAAATAATTTATAGAAAAAATCTAATGGACATAAATTCTAAATTGTTGGTTTCAAGTAAAAATTAACGTGAAAAGAAAATCTAAAGAAAACCCAAGAGATGTGTAGGTTGTATAATTCCTGCTTTCCATAAAATTAATATCTAAATCTAACGAAGAATGCGAAAGATTAACAGCTGAATTATTTTCAACAAAATTGCTTGATAAAATAAAAGAAAACGCAATTTTCACAATTTCTAACGAGGAAGAAAGAGAAAAGAAAAAGCAAAAAATCGTTGTATAAGGGGCTTTGACAGATTTTTACAATTTTATAAGTCCAAAAAGCAAATTTTAATCGGAACTCAAATTATCTGGTTGAGTATTTTCAAGTAAAATTTTGTTTGCTTAAAAAAGAAACTACCGTGAGTTTGACTCTGAATGTTATTTTTTATGCGAAATGTGCATTAAATCTTGCTTTTTATTATTTTGTTTCTTTTTTTGGTAAATTGAATTATTCGTGGGTTTTGAATT
>JAIORE010000361.1 GCA_021108315.1 Candidatus Cloacimonadota bacterium | reverse complement strand
TTTTATAGATTTATGCCTTTATTTTTAGGGGTTTTAGATAATGCGAAACTTGAGTTACTTTATTCTTCAAGCCAAAAGTGTTGAAAAAGAATAAGCTCAAAATTTCTAATTGCCAGATCGAAATTTTTTACTAAAAAGCTTTTTCTTTACGTAAAACGCATTATTTTATTTGTTGTTAAAAAAAATAAAAATTTGGAGGAAAAATGATTTCCAAAGATGAAGTTCAAAGAGTGATAGATATCGTAAGACCTGCTTTACAAGCTGATGGTGGAGATGTGGAACTTATTAATATTAGAGAAGATAATGTTATCGAGGTAAGGCTTCAAGGAGCTTGTGGAAACTGCCCGATGGCTACTCTTACTTTAAAGGCTGGAATCGAAAGAGTTCTTAAAGAAGAGATTCCGGAAGTAAAAGAAGTAATTTCTGTATAGTTTTTGGAGACATTATGAAGCTAACTCATTACGAGAACGTCACATTAGAAGATATTACGATGGATGGAGCAAAAGGAGCAAAAATACGCTGGTTAATTTCTCAAAAAGATGGAGCACCAAATTTTTCCACTCGTTTATTTGAAGTTGATCCGGAAGGATTCACACCATACCATTCACATTCATGGGAACACGAAAACTTTATTATTGAAGGAATAGGAGTATTAGTTACAGAAGATGGAGACAAACCTTTCAAAAAAGGAGATGTTATCTATGTTCCACCTTTTATGAAACATAGTTATAAAAACACTGGTAACGGAACCTTAAAATTCCTGTGTATGATTCCTAATGAAAAAAAAGATGTAAAAAAAACGGTGAATCCATTCGCTACAGGTGTTGCAAATAATTGTTAATTAAATAATGATAAATAGGAGAAAAAAAATGAACAGAGAAATGAAGAAATTTTTTCAGGAATTGGTAGAAGCTCCCAGTCCTTCCGGCTTTGAACAACCGGCTCAGGAAGTTTACCGTAAATTCATTAAAAAATATGCAGATGAATTAAAGACAGATGTCCATGGAAATGTGATTGCACTTAAAAAGGGAACCGGAAATCTTCGAGTTATGATCGTTGGTCATGCAGATGAAATTGGCTTGATGGTGAATTATATTGATGATAAAGGTTTTATCCATTTCACTACAATCGGTGGAGTTGATACGAACCTTTTACCTGGATTACGAGTAAATATTTATCACAATAAGAAAATGTATCGTGGAGTTATCGGTCGAAAACCAATTCATTTATTGAAACCAGAAGAGCGAACTAAAGCTCCTAAAATTGCTGATCTGTGGATTGATTTCGGTGCTAAGGACAAAAAAGATGCCGAATCAAGAATTTCAGTAGGTGATCCAATTACTTTCACACCCGGAATGGAAATGCTGAATAAAGACCTAGTAACTACTAAAGCAACTGATAACAAAGCAGGAGTTTTTATTGCTGCAGCTGTTATGAAGGAACTTAAAGATACACAAATAGTAGCAAATTTGTATTCTGTGGCTTCCGTACAAGAAGAAATAGGTTTAAGAGGAGCAAGAACCAGTGCCTATGGAATTGATCCTCAGGTAGGAATAGCAATTGATGTTACTCATGCAACCGATTATCCGGGAATGAATAAAGAGCTTATGGGTGAAGTAACTTTAGGTAAAGGACCAGGAATTTCTGTTGGACCAAATATAAATCCTATGGTTTTTGAATTACTAAAAAAAGCTGCTAAAATGACGAAAACTGATTATCAAATAGAAGCAGCACCTCGTGGCACTGGAACCGATGCAAATGCAATTCAAATAACAAGAGCTGGTGTTGCTGCAGGATTGGTAAGCATTCCAAATCGCTATATGCATACACCAAATGAAATAATTTCGTTTAAAGATTTGGAATCATCAGTAAAAATATTGGTTGAATTTGTAAAAATGATTGATGATAAAACAGATTTTATACCTAAAGTATAATTTGGTTAAAGATTTATAAAAGAAACAGCTTAGGCTGTTTCTTTTTTTTGATTTATTATCTAAGCTGAGTGTTTTTTTGTTACTCTAAAAAAACCGTTCAACTTAGATATTGTTTTTTATCTCTGTAAAATATTACTTGTTCCCATGCTTTGCGTGGGAACACTGATTGAGGACGCTCTGCGTTCATATAAAAATAATTAATCTCACATTGACGCAGAGCAGCAGAGCATTGGAACGAGATACTTTTTTTGCGACTTAGCGGCTTTGCGGTGAGTCCTTTTTGGTTCTGGCTTGTCCAAGTTAAGTATCTAAGCTGAGTGATTCTCAGAAAATTTGAATAAATCATTCAGCTTAGGTATTGTTTCAAATTATAAAAAGTACAAAAATCATATTACAAAATTTTGGAGGAAAAAATGTGTGGAATTGTTGGATATATTGGTAAAAGAAATGCAACTCCAATCATTATAGAAGGTATCAAACGCCTAGAATATCGTGGATATGATAGTGCAGGAATTGCTATCATCAATAAAGATAAAAAAATTAGTGTTTTCAAAGAGAAAGGTAAAATTATTGAATTAGAAAGAGCTTTACCAAAACCTTCAGAAACAGCTGGAAATATCGGGATTGCTCATACTCGTTGGGCAACTCACGGTGAACCGAATCAAGCTAATGCTCATCCACATACTAGTTCAAATAATAGAATCACTCTGGTTCATAATGGAATAATTGAGAACTATAAAAATTTAAAATCGAAACTGGAAAAATCTGGATATACTTTCTCCAGTGAAACCGATTCAGAAATTTTTGCGAATCTTATAGATTTTTTCTTAGATAAAACAAACAGTTTAACAGAGGCAGTTCGAGAAAGCATGAAACTAGTTGAAGGAACTTATGGTATTGCTGTCTTAAGTAATGATTCTCCCGATCAAATTGTTGCCTTTCGTAAAGGAAGTCCTCTGATTCTTGGAATTGGAGATGATGAATTTTTTGTATGTTCAGATGTAAGTGCAATTATTATTCATACTAAGAAAGTTATTTATCTTCAAGATAATGAAATTGTCACAATTAAGAACAATACATTTGAAATAACTAATGTACACAACGAAAATATAAAAGCAAAAGTTTCAATTGTGGATTGGGATGTCTCATCTATTGATAAAGGAGATTTTCCTCATTTTATGTTAAAAGAGATTTTCGAGCAACCAACTACAGTTAAAAATGCATTTCGAGGAAGAATAGTGGAAAAGTTATCTACAGTTCGTCTCGGTGGATTGAATATGACAGGTGAAGAATTACGTAAAGTACAGAAAATTCAAATTATTGCTTGTGGAACATCTTGGCATGCCGCTTTAATTGGGAAAAATATTATTGAACATTTGGCTAGAATTCCAGTTGAGGTAGAATATGCGAGTGAATATCGTTATAAAAATCCAATTATTCCGATAGAAACTCTTGTTTTTGTTATTAGTCAATCGGGAGAAACTGCGGATAGTCTTGCTGCTTTACGAGAAGCACAAGCGAGAGGTGCCAGAGTGCTTGGAATTACAAATACAATTGGAAGTACCATCGCTCGTGAATCTGATGGAGGGGTTTACATACATGCTGGAACAGAGATTGGAGTTGCTTCTACAAAGGCATTTACTTCACAAGTTACAATATTATCTCTTTTGGCTGTGTTGCTTGGTCGAATGAAAAATATTTCACCTGTTTATGGAATGGAATTTATCAAAGAATTACATAGAATTCCCGACAAAATCCAGAGAATCTTAGATAAAAATGATGAAATTGAAAAAATTGCTGAAACTATTAAGGATTCTCACAATGCTTTGTATCTCGGAAGAGGAGTAAATTTTCCTGTAGCTTTGGAAGGAGCTCTTAAATTGAAAGAAATTTCTTATCTTCATGCCGAAGGTTATCCAGCAGCAGAAATGAAACACGGACCGATTGCTCTTATTGATGAAAACATGCCAGTAATTTCTATTGCTCTCAAAGATGTGATTTATGAAAAAATTATTTCAAATTTACAAGAAGTGAAAGCTCGGAATGGACGTTTGATCACTATTGCTACAGAAGGTGATAATGTTGTAAAAAGTTTTTCTGAAAATGTGATATACATACCTGAAACAGTACCTATCCTACAACCACTTTTATCTGTAATTCCAATGCAATTATTGGCTTATCATGTTGCAAATCTTCGTGGGCTTGATGTTGATCAACCAAGAAATTTAGCAAAAAGCGTCACGGTAGAATAACTACGAGTCAGGAAATTGGAAATAGGAGACAGGAAAAAAAAGAAAGAAAGACGAAATTCGATCTCATTTTTTTCTCTGTGTTCTCTGTGCACACAGTGATTAAATTTTTTTAGTTCGTTTTGTTTGTTTAGTTAGTTGCTAAATACTTTTTGGTTTCGGTTTAGCCTAATTAGGAGATAGGTAAAAGACAGCTTTTTAAAATGAAAAATAATTATAATCTGGAAGTGCAAGGAATAATTTTAAAGAAAACTATCTATGGCGATACAAGTTTAATTCTAGAAATTTTATGTAAAGAAGTTGGAAAAATTAGTGTTTTAGCAAGAGGAATCAGAAAAGGGAAAAGCAAATTTTCTGGTCTGTTTGAATCGGGAAACAGAGTTGAATTATTATTATCAAAAAAAAACAGTTCCGATTTTTACTATTTTAAGAATGGAACTTTAATAAATGCTTATCTATTTTCTTTGGGTTATCCTCGTAATTTGCTTCTTTATGCTGCTTTGGAGATATGTCATCAATTATTAATATCTGAAGATGAAGCAGAAAATATTTATAGTCTTTTATTAACTTATTTTGAATATTTGCAAAAACAGGCAGAAAATGAAATAGCTATTTTCTGGCGATTCTTATTACGACTTTTTATTGTAACCGGAATTGAATTAAACTTACGAAGATGCACTTTTTGTCATTTGGATTCATCAAATATGGTTGCATATTATTCACTTCGACACGGATTTATATGTGAAAAATGTTTCCAAAATCATCTTGATGAATTTGTGATAAATTTCTCATTTCAAACTGCTGGAATTATTCATATATTACCGGAAATTGGAAATCATCTCAAAAATTTAAGTATAAGTTCTAAAACTGCCAGAGAAGTTACTAAAATTTTATTATTGCATCTTTCAGAGCAATTTCATAAAAAGTTTTATTGCAAAAGTATAGATTATTATTTTGAGAATCTTTATCATAAAATTAAGCTCAAATAAATAATATAGATTATTAGTTAAAAACTATGAAAAAAAAAGAAATCATAAGAATTATCATTCTCGTTTTGATAATCATTTTAGCAGGAATTCGTTATCATTTCAGAAAAGTTGAATTTAAGCAAAGTGAAATTATATTAGATACTTTTATCGAAATTAATGTCGTTTCAAAAGATAAAAATGTAGCTTCTACTGTGGAAAAAGCTTTTCATTTGATAAAAAGATACGAAAATAAATTATCATATTTTGATGAAAATAGCACACTATTTAAAATAAATGAAAGTACTTCTGATAGTATTATGATAGATGATGATTTTTACATAATACTTAGCCTTGCTGATGATTTATACACCAAAACAGATTTGTTGTATGATATTACAATCGGTGAATTACTTGATGTTTGGGATTTTGATAAGATGATAGTTCCTTCGGAAGATGCAATACAAATGGCTTTGTCAAAAACCGATTTCAATAGGATTTCTTTTACTAAGAATTATTTGTATAATCCACAGTATTTGAAAATTACGTTTGGGAGTATTGCAAAGGGTTTTATCATAGACAAAGTTGTAAAATTTTTACAAAAAAATAATGTTGAATCAGGCTTAATAAATGCAGGTGGAGATATTAAAATTTTTGGAAAAGATAAAAAGATAAAAATTGGAATTCAACATCCCAGAAAAGAGCAAAATGAAGTAATCGAAGTTGTAAATATCAAAAACAATTCTATTGTAACTTCCGGTGATTATGAACGAGTATTTGAATTTGAAGGTAAAAGATATCATCACATTCTAAATCCTAAAACAGGTTATCCAACTGATGAGATGATTTCGATTACGGTAATTCATCCATCTGCTCTTATCGCTGATGCTTACGCAACCGGATTATTTCTTTTAAAACCGGAGAAAGCAATAGAATTAGCTGAGAAAAATGTATTTATGGAAGTAATTTTATATTATGAAAAAGACAGTGAGATAAAATCACTACAGACTTCTGGAATGGGAAAATATTTAGAGAATTGAATATTTAATGTTTTATATTGGAAATTGGTCTTCGTGTTCTCAGTGTTCTCTGCCTGTCCCATTAGGAAGAATGACTTTATCGGGGTGGTTTATATTTTTTCTTAGTCCGTGAAAGTCCGTGGCAAAAACTCTTTGCAGCAAATAATATTTAGAGGAATAAATGCAAAACAAAATTGATATACAAAGTTTGAAAGATGAACGAAATGTGACAATCAACAAGGTTGGCGTGAAAAATGTCCGTTATCCGATAATTGTTGAAGATAGAGAGAACAAAACTCAAAATACGGTTGCAAATCTTGATATTTTTGTGGAATTGCTTCATCAACACCGTGGAACTCATATGAGCCGTTTTATCCAAGTACTGAATGAATTTCATAAAGAAAACTTCATAGATAAACTTCCAGACTTTTTGAAGAAAATAAAAAAGGAATTAGATGCCGGAGCAGCTTTTGTTCACATCCGTTTTCCATATTTTATTCAGAAAAAAGCACCGGTTTCAAAAATTCTATCTTTATTATCTTACGATTGTTTTTTTGAAGCCTCTTTGATTGATGAATTTTCTCTAATTATTGGAGTAAAAGTCCCCATTACGAGTTTATGTCCGTGCTCAAAAGAAATAAGTGATTACGGTGCTCACAGCCAAAGGTCGGAAGTTACAGTTCGTGTGAAAATGGAAAAATTTATCTGGATTGAAGAGATTATTGAGATTGTGGAACAGAATAGTAGTTGCGAAATATATTCGCTTCTCAAAAGGACTGATGAAAAATTTGTTACCGAAAAAGCTTATGAAAATCCAAAATTCGTTGAAGACATTGTACGGGATATTACTTTAGAATTTCAAAAAGACAAGAGAATTTCTGAATTTTCTATAGAATCGGAAAATTTTGAATCAATTCATTCACACAATGCTTATGCTTGTGTAAAATCTAAAAATGAGGATTTATGAAGATTTTTTCAAAAAAATTAGATAATAACTTAAAGGTAATTTTTTCAAAAGATAATTCTAATCCTTTGATTTCAATTCAATTATATATCAGAACCGGCTCTGCTCAAGAAGATGTATCTGAAGCAGGTTTCTCACATTTTACAGAACACTTGGTTTTTAAATCTACCAAGAATTTTCCTGATAATTCAATAATGGGAGAAGTTACTTTTCTCGGTGGACATATAAATGCTTATACAGAATACGATTCCACCTGTTTTTATATCACAATCCCTGCCAAATTTACCAAAGAAGCTTTGAAAATAATTTCAGAAATTGCCTATCAAGCTAATTTTGATGAAGAACATTTTTTACTGGAAAAAAAGGTGGTTATTGAGGAATTAAAACAGTATGAAAATGAACCGGAAGAGATGTTTATTGAAAACATTGCAAGGTCTTATTTAAATAAAAGTCCTTATCGTAATCCGATTATTGGAAATGTGGAAAATCTGGAAAAAGCTAATCATAATGATTTGATGGGATTTTATAAGAAAAATTATAATCCTAATAATGCTTTTATGGTTATTAGTGGTGATTTTAGGGAAGATGAAATTCTTGAATTAGTAAACCAATATTTTTCAAATTGGGAACAAAGCGAACTTGCTAAAAAGAAAATAGTAAATGATGAATTTCCGGTTTTACACAGATTTATCTCCTATCCTGCTGAACAAAATAGTGATTTCATCGCCTTTGTACATCCCGACCTCGCCGAAATAAATCCTGATTCTACAGCACTTTCATTTGCTGTGAAACAATTTGCGATGGGAAAAAACTCTCGTCTTCATAAATTACTTTTTGGCAAAGAGAAATTGATAGATGCAATCAAAGTGCATTCAATTTGTGGAGTTATGAATGGTTTGGTAATTATTCTAATTTATCCAAAATTGGGTGCTGATCAAAACAAAATAATCAATCTGATTTTTCAGGAATGGAAAAAATTATTGAATCACGGAATGGAAGAATTTGAAATTATCGAACAGAAAAGAGAATTTTTGTTTGCTCATAAGTATTCATTCGAATTTGTAGAATCTCTCGCTTTTTCGATTGGTAATGAAGAACTTGTTGGAAATTATAAGAATTTCTTGAATTATAAGGACCGTATAAATGACCTTTCTCAAGAAAAAATTAAATCTGCCATCAATAAATATATGAAATTGGAACAGGTTTATTTGTATCACTCCGGCAAAAATAAAATAAAGTATAATGAAATTTCTGTAAAATCACCAACTACTGAATCATTGAATCTTAATCGAAATGACCAAAATTTTTATCAGCACATTTTTTCAAACGGATTAAAGGTGCTTTTTAAGAGAATAGTTGGTAAACCCACAGTAGGTTTCGCAGCTTCTTTCAAAGTTTCTCAACTCTATGAAGATAATAGAAATAGAGGGATAAATCTGTTAATGGCTGGACTTCTGATGCACGGCAACGAGAAACAGAATTATGAACAATTCTTGCAATTCTGTTCTTCAAACGGCATAAATTGTGGAATTATTCCAAGTGCGGAAACGACTACGGTACATTTGAAATGCTTCAATAATAATATTCAATTAGGTTTGCGACAGTTGGCAAATATCATAAATTTTCCTCTGTTTTCCAATGAAAATTTATCAAATCTAAAAAAAACTTACATCAGTAATTTGAATCGCATAAAGGATTATCCGCATTCTTATTCTTCCTTACTTTGGAAAAAAATGATTTTGGGAGCGAATAGCAATTTGGTGAATAAAGAAGGCTCTGTTACTACAATGAATTCAGTTTCTATGAAACAATTGAAGAAGTGGCATCAAAAATATTATCAACCGAATAATTTGGCGATTTCAATTGTGGGAGATTTTGATTTTGAGAAAGTTTTACATCAGATTGAAGAGCTATTTTCTTCTGAAAATGGGCAAACTAATGAAATTCAGCAAAATTTGATTTTGAAACCGGACGTTAATAAATTTCGTACTTATGAAAAAAAAATGGGACAGAGCTATATTCATCTTGGAGGATTTGGCTGCACAGCTGCCAATGTGAAAAAAAATACAGGATTTCACGTTCTCGCTCATTTGATTGGAAGTGATACTGCTAATATGCTATTTGATGAATTGCGTGAGAAAAAGGGTCTTGTCTATTCTACTGATTTCGGATTTTTTTCGACTCAAAATGTTGGGATTTATCAAATTTCTGCAGTTACTGATAAAAAAAGCGAGAAAGTTGTAATTAAAACAATTAAAGAGGTATTAGATAGAATTAAAAAAAATGGAATTACCGATAATGATCTCGAAAAAATAAAAAATTCTATTCGAGGAAACAGGCTAATTGAGGAAGAAAGTGTACTTTCACAAGCAATTCGTATTGCAATTTTGGAAATTATGGATTATGGTTATCAATATTATTTAGATAGCGATAAAAGAATTGATGCTGTATCTATAAAGTTTTTGCATAACCTCGCTCTGGAATATTTTAATGATGAGAAGTATTATATTCACGTTTTGAGGTAGATTTTATCTTGGCTATACAAAAATATTTAGCAACGAACAAAATAAACAAAATAAACAAAATAAAGAGATAACCACAGAGAACACAGAGAAAAGACAAAAAAATCTTCTAATTTCGGAGTCCTTTCTTCTTTTGGGGAAGTTAAAAGATTAGGATACGGTTTGAAAAAATTGCTAATAAATAGCCCACACCTTCAGGTGTGGGAATAAGAAACAACAAAATATATTACGCCGTTCACAGCGTTCTGACAAAAATAAGTGATAAAATTATGAAAACAAATTACAAATTTCACAAAGAAGATAAAATTACAGCTCTCACCGGAGCTGGAATTAGTGCAGAATCCGGTATAAAAACATTTCGTGATCGTGATGGTTTATGGGAAAATCATCGGATTGAAGAGGTGGCAAGTCCTGTCGCTTTTTCAAAAAATCCGGAAATGGTTTGGGAGTTTTACAAGCAAAGATATTTACAATTGGCAAAAGTCTCTCCAAATTCAGCACATTTTGCTCTAAAAAAAATGGAAGATTTTTGTAGCTCAAATTTTAATCTGATCACTCAAAATGTAGATGGACTTCATCAAATTGCTGGAAACATAAATGTATTGGAAATGCACGGCTCTTTAAGGCAGTGCTTTTGTTCAAAATGTTTACATAGCTTCGAGATGAAAGAAATTGATTTTGAGCAGAAAATTCCGAAATGTGATCATTGTTCAGGAAATTTGCGACCGAACATTGTCTGGTTTGGCGAAATGCCTTATGAGATGGAAAAAATTGACAAAATTTTAGAAAATACAAAATATTTTATTGTTATCGGAACAAGCGGGATTGTTTATCCGGCTGCTCGATTTTTATCTATTGCTAAGTATTTTGGAGCAAAAGCCATTGAAATAAATTTGGAATATCCGATAAATAGCGTGGTATTAGATGAGTTTCATCTTGGAAAAGCTGGTATATTACTTCCCGAACTCATTGAAAAGTGGATAACCTAATGAATAAATTTTCTATTGGAATTGATGTCGGATCTCGAACTACAAAAATTATTTTACTTCAAGATAGAAATGTTATTTTTTCTGAAATCAGTGATACAGGTGTAAATCCAAGAAAAACATCTAATGAATTACTAAAAATAATTCAAAATAAATTTGATATTCCATCTAAAACAAAGATTTTTACTACTGGTTATGGTCGGAAAATCGTAATAGATTCTCAAAAAGCAAT
Source organism: Candidatus Cloacimonadota bacterium (assembly GCA_021108315.1). GTDB lineage: Bacteria > Cloacimonadota > Cloacimonadia > Cloacimonadales > TCS61 > JAIORE01. Next base: position 6,065 of record JAIORE010000361.1, on the reverse strand, counting down.
TTCAGAAATCTCTTGTCACGCCAAAGGGGTTCATTTTCTTTTTCCTGATGTGAGAACAATTATTGATATTGGCGGGCAGGATTCCAAAGCGATTTTGCTAAATTCAAAAGGAAAAGTTATAGATTTTGTGATGAACGATAAATGTGCAGCGGGAACTGGACGATTTTTGGAAGTTGCTGCGAATATTTTGGAACTTACCGTAGAAGATCTGGGAATCGAATCTGAAAAAAGCAATAAAAAAATTGAAATTGACAGTACTTGTGTTGTGTTTGCGGAGTCTGAAATTATCGGATTAATTTCGCAACAAGTGAAGCGAGCCGATATAATTGCTTCGATTCATTATTCAATTGCTCACCGTACAAAAAGTTTAGTAGCACAGCTTCCTTACCAAGCTCCGATTGTTTTTACCGGTGGAGTTGCGAAAAACTCAGGAATGCGAAAAGCAATTTCTAAAACATTGGGTATTGATATATTTGTTCCGGAAAATTCATCAATAACGGGAGCTTTGGGAGCGGCATTATTAGCTCTGGAGGATGAGAAGTGAAAGTAATTTTATTAATCATAAATATGTTCATTGTTCTCATTGTAAATTGTACCGAGCATCCCAAAAAACAACTTTCCGGTTTGGAACTGATTAAATTCTATTATTTGCAACAGGATTATGAGATGGTTCTTGATCTTGTTAAATATTCTGATGTGGATTCGCTTCAACAGGATTCGGTGAAGTTTTATAAAGGAATGGCTCTAAAAAATCAGGAAAAGTGGGACATTGCTGCTGACGAAATAATTGATCTGATAATTTTTGCAAAATCGGATTCCTTGAGAGATTCAGCGATATTGGAAATTAAAGATATTGTAATTGAATTACAATCTGCTGAAGCAATTAATAAAACAGCTTATCTAATAAACAATTTACAAGAAGGTTTTCCCAAGAGTGATTTCTTGATATTTCTGGCTGAGATTTATGAGAAAAATCATCTTTTTGGTGAAGCGAGAGAAGCTTATCAGGAAGTTCTGAAAGATTCAACTTTTTCTGATACAACCCAAATATATTTGAAAATTGCTGTTTCAGATATTTTTCTAAAAAAGTATGATGATTCAATAGATATTCTTGAGCAAATTTTATTATTTCAGGATGAATCTTATGCAGAAGATGTTTTGTTTTTTTATTATGTCGCTACAGAATCGAATGAAGATATGACACAAGCAAAAGAAATTTTGATCTATCTTTATAAGAATTATCCTTTGAATAGAAATCGTTTTGAAATAATTGAGGCTCTCTCAAATATCTTTTATGAAGAAAATCAGTATCTTATGAGTTGGTATTTGTTGGATGAAGTTTATAAAATTAGCAGTGAAGCGGAAAAGTTTAGGATTTATCAAAAAATATATGATTTGAAGAAAACTTTATTGGAAGAAGCTATTAGTATTGATCAATTTAAGTATTTTAAGCCTATTTTGGGAGATGAAGAAAATTAGTGACTTTTTCAAAAATACGAAAAAAATTGACAGGATTGCATAGATATATTAGATAATTTTGTGATAGGTTTAATTGATGTGTTTTGGGGAAGGAACTAAAAGATGAAAAATAAAGAATTTATAAAATCATCTATCAAGAAATATTTACCTGAGTTAAAAAAAGATTTTAAAATCAAAGAGCTAAAGTTATTTGGTTCTTATGTTAATAATAATGAAAATGAAAAAAGTGATGTAGATATTTTAGTTAATTTTAATGATGTGATAGATTTAATTCAATTCATAAAACTAAAGAACTTTTTATCTGATTTATTAAATGTACAGGTAGATCTGGTTATGGAAAGTGCTTTAAAAAATAGAATAAAGAAAAGAGTGTTACAAGAAGCTGAGCTAATATGAGCAGAGATTATAAACTTTCTTTTGATGATATTCTGGATTCTATTAAGAAAATCGAGAAATACACATCTGACTTTACATTAGATGAATTTATTAATGATGATAAAACATTTGATGCTGTCATTCGTAATTTTGAAATTATTGGAGAAGCATCACAAAATATACCTCTCGCTATTCAAGATAAATATACTAATATTGCTTGGCGTGAAATAAAAGGAATGAGAAATATTTTAATTCATGAATACTTTGGAGTGGATTACAAGGTAGTTTACAAAACAATAAAAGAGTTTATACCAATTTTGAAAATTAGTATTCAAAAAATATTGAGAGATTCAATAAACTGATATTTGCATAAATAATATAAATTTTTTGACAATAAAACTAAATCAAAATCATTTAAACAAAAAAATAATTTGGAGGATTAAAATGAAAAAATTACAAATCTTAGGAATAGTATTTTTATTACTGTTAATGTTGGGATGTGCTTCACAAACCAGAACAATTACTCGTACTTCTTCGCAAGAAGTTACCGATTACAGTGGAAATTGGAATGATACAGATGCAAGATTGGTTGCTGAACAGATGATTAAAGATATGATTTCCAGATCTTGGATTACAGATTATATTCTGGAAAATGATCATAAACCTGTGGTAATTGTTGGAAATGTGAGAAATAAAAGTTCAGAGCATATTGATTCGGAAATATTCGTAAAAGATATTGAACGCGAACTCATAAATAGCGGAAAAGTGAAATTTGTAGCAACCAGCAACGAAAGAAAAGAGATTTTAGCTGAACGTTATCACCAACAGTCTTATGCATCGGAAGAAACTGCAAAATCTATTGCTCAAGAAACCGGAGCAGATTTCGTTTTGATCGGATCAATAAAATCAACAATGGACGCAATTAGTGGAAAAGCTGCAAAATTCTATCAAATAGATATGGAATTGATCAATATCGAATCAAACGAAAAAGTATGGATTGGTCAAAAAGAGATTAAAAAACTAATATCTCAATCAAAAACAAAATGGTAATTTAATGAAATTTTCAAGGTTTATTTTTACTTTTTTGTTTCTAGTGATATTGGTTAGTTGTACTTCAACTTTAAAAACACAAAAACAACAATTTGTTCTCATCGATCAAAAAATATTGTCGTGTGATTATAATGGAGCAGCAACTGATCTTGAAAATGCAAAAGAGACTTATTACAAGAAGAAGGATCAGGTAGTTTATTATCTGGATTTGGGGATGTTGTATCATTACGGAAAGCAATTTGAAAAAAGTAATGAAATGCTGACAAAAGCAGAAAATGCAATTTCCGAACTATATACAAAAAGTGTCTCTCGGGCAGTTACTTCGATGTTGCTTAATGATAATGTCTTAGAATATTCAGGAGAAGATTACGAAGATATTTATCTAAATCTATTCAAAGCTTTAAATTATCTTGAACTGAAAAAATTTGACGATGCTTTCGTTGAGATTAGAAGAATTGACGAAAAGCTTAAACTTTTGAACGGTAAGTACAATAAACTTACAGATAAGTTCAATCTTTCCAAAGATAAAAAATCAGATTTCAAAGCTGGAAAAAATAAATTTCATAATTCAGCACTTGCCAGATATTTCAGTTTGCTTCTTTATCGAGCCGAAAACAAATGGGATGATGTTTATATTGATTACAAAAAGATGGAAGAAGCGTGGAATAATCAATCACAAATTTATGATTATGTAATGCCAAATCTAAAGAAATCCCTCAAGAAAACCAAAAAAGCAAAATTGAATATCTTTTCTTTTACGGGAAGATGTCCTGATAAAAAAGCTAAAACTCTCTACATTCACACAGAGAAAAACTCAATAATTATAGGAACAACAGATGAAAATCCAAAAGGAAAAGCTACACTGGAGACTCTCAATGTATTTCCTTGGAAAGATGTAAAAAAAGGTTATCATTTCAAATTCCAAGTTCCCTATATGAAAAACCGAGATTCTAGCGTTAAATATGTCAAAGTGAAAATTGATAATGAAGAGGTAAAAACTCTACAAAAAATTGAAGATATTAGCAAAGTTGCCTTTGAAACATACAAGGTAAAAGAACCGATAACTTATTTGAAAACCATTACTCGAGCTGTAATCAAAGGGCTTTTTGCTGAAAAACGTAAAGAGGAGATGGAAGCAAAAATTCAAAATCCACTTCTCGGATTCGCTGCTCGAATGGCGACTGATTTAGCTATGGATGCTACTGAAAATGCAGATTTGAGAATTTCCAGATATTTTCCTTCAATTGCCTTGACCGAAGAATTTTTGATTGAATCGGGAATTCATACTGTGAAGATAGAATATTATGGGATAAATAATACTCTTTTGCATATTGATGAAAAAACTGATGTTGAGGTTATACAAGGAAAATTGAATCTGATGGAAAGTTTTTATTTGAATTAAAGGATGAGTATTGATAATAAAATGTTTTTAACCTCACCTTAATCCTCTCCTGCAAGGAGAGGAAACTCCTTCTCCTTGCAGAAGAAGGCTGGGATGAGGTAAGTTTGAAAAAATAGAATTATTAAAACTCAAAGAAGGAAATTATGGATAATTTTAGAAAGAAAAGTAATTATAGAATTGATATTTTTTTTTTGATTCTCATTACGATATTTATTATCTCGTGTGCTGCACAACAAAAAGTTCAGAAAAGAGGAAATGATCGTCCCAAATGGCTTGAAAATCCAAAATCAGTTTATTCTGAGCAACAATATCTCACAGCAATTGGAGAAGCGGATTCTCATCAGGAAGCTCAGAATATTGCAGCAGCAAATCTATCAAAAATTTTTAAAATGGAAGTAAAAGCTGATGAAACAACAATTCAAAGAGCGATGGAATTAACTACTTCCGAAGGTACAATTTCCGAGGAAAATTTCCAAGTCACCAAAAACGTAAATGTGATTTCCGGACAGACTTTGATGAATGTCGAATATGCCGAAAGCTACACGGATAATCTCGGTCGTACTTTTGTTCTAGCTTATTTGAACCGTCATAAAACGGCAATGATCTATGAAGAAAAAATTGAGGGAAGTTCAGAGAAAATTAGTCACTATATTTCCAAAGGAAAATCAGAGCAAGATCATATAAAAGTATATGCTTTTTATAATGCAGCTTTAATTATTGCCAAATCAAATGAAGTTTTGCTTGATCAACTTGATGTTATTTCACCAATGGACAAAGAGATGATTGAACTACCTTATAATTATAATGAATTGGAGAGTCTGGTTAGTGAAAAAGCAAAAAATGTTACTTTTGGGATTAATATAAAAAATGATGAAGAGGGAAAAATCAAAATAATGTTGGAAGAGATTTTAACTGATTATGGCTTTGTCACATCTCATTCACCTCTTTTGAAAATTCAGGGAAACGTAGAATTAGAGAAAACTGACCTAAATCGAGAAGATGGATTTAAATTTATGCGATATAATCTACAAATAATGATTTCTGATAATAATTCTAATATCGTAGCTGCTTTTTCAAAAAAAGGACGTGAAGGACATACGAATTTTATAGAAGCAAAAGCTCGAATTTATCGTATAATAGAAAAAAGAGAAAAATAAATAATTATATTGATAAACTCGTGAAAAGTTAAAGAAAAATTGCCATAAAGAAAACCACAATTTCAATCGTAGATAATCCTATTGATAAATGACTATTTTAGGAGTTTTTTAAACATTCTCTTTTTATATCTTATTGATAACTATGAAAATACGAGAATGGAAAAAGGTTACAATCATTTGAATTTATCTATTTTTTATTCGCAAAAAGTATTGAAAAATAGCAGAAAATCAAGCTCACGAAAAAGTAAGATTATCAATTGATCGGATCGAACTATTGTTACGATAGTGAAAATTTAGGTGTAAAATATCACCAACCATTTGATATAATTGCAAATATGAATACTGATGAAAAGACAAAAAGCATCGTTAGCTCCGAAGATAACGATACTTTTAGATTATGGTGGGCCCAAGAGGAGTCGAACCTCTCACCGTCCGGTTATGAGCCGGAAGCTCTACCAGATGAGCTATGGGCCCTAAATTTTTATAATTTTTGAAAGAATATTACAAATGCTAATTGTCCCTTTTTATTGTCAAGGATAAATTCAACTTTAGCATACCCCCAAAGAGACTGTTCATATCTCACGCCACCTTTTTCAATAAGT
>JAIORE010000391.1 GCA_021108315.1 Candidatus Cloacimonadota bacterium | reverse complement strand
GCGTAAGTGAGTAAAATTGAAGAGCCCTGTGCGGTAATTCCGCACGCAGGGATCTATGCGGGGACGTCTAAGTAATTGGGCGTCCTACCGCGACATAATGAGTAGAAATAACTCAACCTTGCGGAGTTCCCTTATTTATTCTTATGCTATTTACAACTTCTAAGCAAACATTGAAATTTCGATATTAGAACATAAAAGCAAAACTCTTTTTCCTGTTTGGCTTTGGATTATAATTTGATTGAAAAAATAAAGAAAAAAAAGAAAAATTTGAATTAAAAGGCATCCATTTCTTATGAAACAGATGCCTTTTCAAATAAATATTATCATCCTATAGATTTTTTATGATTTCATCAGTTATCTGTTGCGTTGTAGCTGCACCTTGGTCAAATACTTTTTGAGTTCCACGTAATTTTAGCATATCATAAGATTGTACTTTACCATCTTTGACAACTTTTGCAACTGCTGTTCGGATTTTAATAGCTTTTTCTGTTTCTCCGATATGATCTAGCATCATACAAGCTGAAAGAATCATTGCAATTGGATTCACGATAGAAGGATCGAATGTTTCATACTTGGGAGCAGAACCGTGAGTCGGTTCAAATATGGCAACGTCTTCACCAATATTTGCGCTACAAGCAAAACCTAAACCTCCTACAAGCCCTGCAAAACCATCAGAAACAATGTCTCCGAACATATTTCCGGCAATGATGATTCCATAAGTTTCAGGATTTTTGGTAAGCCACATCATTTGAGCATCAATATTTGTGTAGTTGAAACTGATTCCTTCGTATTCTTTCTCCATTTCTCGGCAAATTGCCAACATCATCCCGGATGTTTCTCTGATCACATTTGGTTTCTCACATAAAGTTACTTTTTTGTATCCGAATTTCTTAGCATATTCAAAAGCAGCTCTAATTATTCTTTCACTATATTTTTTTGTAAAAATTCTAGTAGAAATTGCAACTTCTTCTTTTGGAGACCAACCAAAATTTTTTTCAAACTTAGGATGTGACATCAGAGCATCATAAACATTGTTTGGTGGATCTGTCCATTCTACTCCACCGTAAAGTCCTTCTGTGTTCTGACGAAATACTACAACATCAACTTCCGGTTCTTCAATTGTGTCATTTGGTCCTCTTCTTATGAAATTCAGAGTATTTCCCTTAAATGTTTTGCAAGGACGTTGGCAGATATCCAATTGAAAATATTGACGTAAACCTACAATCGGACTATAATAAACATAACCTTTGTTTTGCAATTCCGAATTCAATTCTTTAGCAGCTTCCGATTTTGGTTTGGAAGTAATTGCTCCGAATAAACTGATTTTATGTTTTTCCAAGATATCAAGTGTCCTTTGAGGAAGAGGATTCCCTTCATTACACCAGAATTCCCAACCAATATCAGCGTGAACATATTCTGCTTCAAATCCTACGGCTTCCATCACTCTTACTGCTTCTGGCAATACTGTTTTACCAATTCCATCACCGGGCATTAAGACAATTGTTCTTTTACTCATAATTTTCTCCTTGTCTGTAAAATACTCATATATTTGAGCAGAACCAGACTTTTTTTTGATTTTATTTCTATTGCACATTAATTGCACATCTATTTTATTTTAAAGCGAGTATTTGGTCCTTTTCCTTCACGTATAATTATATTATTTTCCAATAGATTAGCAAGGCGTGAACGAATTGTGTTTCTATGTAGTTTGAATTTATCAACCAATTGTGCAATACTAACAATTTTTTGTTTCTGAATAAAAAGTAATATCCGATCAATTTCTAACAGAGAGAAAAATAAAATGACTTTAAAAAAATTTCCGTGTTCTTCAAACAGTGGTCTTCTTATATCATTTTCAGCACAAATTTCAATCATTCTGGAAATACCACTTCCTAATTGATCAATGTATCCAAACTCTCTAAAAAATTTAACTACTTGCTTATTACGGATTTCTGAAATTCCCTTACCAAGATCTTCAATTGTTAAATTTCCGGGAAGAGTACCTGGATTTATAATTTCAATTCGATCTGTAAAAATGTGAACTTGGATTTCTGATCCATTAATAAAATAATCTCTATAACAAATTGCATTTACGAGAGCCTTGCGAATAACTTCAGACGGAATTGCCGGAATTGTTTCTCTAACTAATCCATTTATCCTAATTTTTGAAGGTATCACCTTCATACAACGATTATATGACATCTCAAGTTGATTTTGGAGAGGTGGGAAAAACTCAGAGATATTTTCGACTTCTGTTCTTGTAGCATTTATAAATTTTGTAATTTTGATAAAAAAATTAGCATAATTTTCAGCAAAGATTAAAATTCCTGCAAAAGTAGGATGAGAAAAATTATTTGTACGAATGCAAATTCCAATCTGCTCAAAAGATTCAAAAGAAGTTTTTAAGCTTGATTTTTTTATTTTAAGATAAATATCTAATAGATTTAAAGACAGGTCAGTTGAAATTAATTGATAATCCACTTGGGAATCAAAACTGATGTTCATAGATTGACGTTTTAATTCTTGAATCATAAGCGAATCTGCTTTTCTATTTGTAGAGCTGATCCTGATAAAAGTGCCATTTTTCAAGCCAATTGCCTTTAAAAAGTATGGCTTCTGGTTTCCGGCTGAAATTTCAATCACTAATAGCAGTTTCTTTTCAATATTAATCAGTGAAATAAATGGAATAATTACAGGTGAAACACTATCATAGATGAGGTTTACGATTTTTCCTTCCAAAAATAACGGATCTTCTTTTAATCCTAATATTTTCTTAGTTTTATCTTCAACTCCAATAATTATTTTTCCACCGGAACCATTAGCAAATGCAATAATAGTCTTTAATAGATTTGCTTTTACAGGATATTGTTCTTTGAATTCAAGCCTTCTGCTCTCTTCTTTTTTTAATATATTTTTGATATCCATTATCTTACCAAATCATTTCATTTGTTTTCTAAGCATTTTCTCATAAATATCTGTAATAATTAGGCACAAAGTTTTTAAATTAGTTCAAGGCGTGAAAATTGCGAATATCATTAGATATTTAAGATTTTCACAACACAGAAATAATTCAAAAAAATCAAGTATAAAGTTATAAATATTTATGAGAGAATGCTTATTGCACATGTTTTTCATAATTGCACATTAATTGCACACAATTAATATTACTTGCCATTGTTATGTGCAATTTCAATAATTCTGTTAGCTTTTCTTTTTTGGAAATCGTGATCTTAAAATGATCACAATTTTTATTTCTCAACTTTTCTTATAACATCCAAAATCGTTCCATCAACCCATTCGACCACAGCAACAGCTTCATCAGAAAGTTTTGGTTTTGCTGGAATTCCGCAAATTTGATCAACTTCTTTTTTCAAATCATGAATATCTCGAATAGGAAGCCCTGAATTCTTAGTTGCTTCAATCAGGTCTTTTCTTAATGGATTAATTGCAATTCCACGTTCTGTAACAATTACATCAACCAATTCTCCCGGAGCGACAAGCGTAGTGACTTCATCTTTTATTACCGGAATTCTATCTCTGAATGAAGGAACTGCAATTATTGTGCATTTTGCCAACATACAATTTTGAAAACCGCCAATGCCGTGCAGCATTCTTCCATCGCTATGAGAAACACAATTTGCATTGAAATTCACATCAACTTCCGTACTTCCCAGAACGATTACATCCATCATTCTGGCAATATTACCTTTAGCGTGAAAATCATAAATTTCAAAGACACCAACCGGAATGTGATTCGGATTATCACGTATAGCTGGAATTGTTTCCAATCCAAATGTTTGCCCATCAAAAATATAGTCAATCAGTCCTTTTTCCATCATATCAACCAGAAATTTCGTGCTTCCACCAACCATACTTCTTGCTTTGAAACCTTTTTTTATCATCATCTGTTGTATAAAATAAACAAATGCCAGCGAAGTTCCACCAGCACCAGCCTGCATATTAATTTCATCTCTCAAAATTCCGGAAGCTTCTACAAACTTTGCACATTGCTCTGCAATAATCAATCTATCAGGGCTTTTAGTAATTTTAGTAGTTCCGGAAACAATTTTTTGCGGATCACCAATTTCGTCTAAAACAACTACAAAATCTACATCATTACCCATAATTTCCCAAGGGAAGCAGGGAAAATCAATTAAGGAATCAGTGACAACAATTGTTCTATCTGCATATTTTACATCAGCTTTGGTGAATGCCATTGGTCCGAAAGGATGTTTTCCCATCACTCCATTTGCATTTCCCATCATATCAGAAGCAGAAGCTGCCATCACGGCAATATCAATATGAAGTTCACCGTCTGCAACAGCACGATATCTTCCTCCGTGACTTCTTAGATAACCGAGTCCTTTCATTTTTCCGTGACTGCAAAAATCTCCTAAAGGACCGTTCAAGCTTCCTTCAATATGATGAACGACACCTGATTCAAGGTGTTTAATGACCGGTTTGTTACAAGGGAAAGCTGCACTTGGTACCCATCGCAAATTTTTAATTCCAAGTTCTGCTGCAATATCAAACACCATATTTGAGACATAATCTCCATTCCTATAGTGATGATGAGTCGAAATCGTCATTCCATCTTTCAAACCTGATTTTATCAGTGCTTCTTTCAAAGAATCAATAATCTTATTTCCATCTTCGGGATAATCAATGCAAGTTGGAACTCGTGGAGCAGCTCCTCGATGTGTTGGTCTATATTTGTTCACTCCCATAAAAGGGATAACTTTCTTTCCATTGACGATAGTTGGAACCATTCTTCCCGCAGCATTTTTTACAAATTTATCAGCTTTTTTCATTTTTCATTTCCTTAAATTACATTATTAATTTAATATTGAAGATTTAATATTTATCTCTGTTTTTCTATGTGGTTTTTGTACTATTGTAGTTACAAATCTATTTGCTTGTTTTCTTTATTTTGATCGGTGATAGATTTTTCTGAATTCATAATTAATTGAAATAGAATGAAATCCTTTTAGTTTTCCATGTAACTTATGAAGTTTTAGAGAATGATCTTGATAATTATTAACCAATAATTTGATAGTTTTTTTATACTTTCCAATTAGTTCAGGATGCTTTTTGAGAAATTTTTTAACCTTCTTATTATAATGATTTGGAAATTCTAATTTCATATCCCAAGTTCCTTAAAATGTTCATCGGCAGTCATTTCTGTACAATCACTAAAATCACCTTTCTTAATTTTCTCAAGAGATTTCTGTAAATAGTCCTCATCAATTTTGAACTCATCATCTCTTGTCTGAATTTTAATTTTATTTCCAACATTTTTTAGACTTTTAATTAGATTCAAAATATTATCAATGAGTTTATCTTCTGCGGTTATTGTCAAAGTTTTCATATTTGACCTCCTAGTAAAATTAGACTTATTATTGCTTTTGTGCCAATCGTGTTATTGATTTTATACTGGTCCCACTTAGAACTGTCCATTATCTAAAAAATTAATATGTTGAAAGTTGTTAGCAATCTATCTTCTTATTGCTTTCCAACAAATAGTTTTATTCATAACTTCCTAACTTCCTATTTTTCGTATAATTATATTTGTAAAGGACATTTTTAAGTGGGACTAGTATATCTTTGAATATTTCTGTCAACAAATCAATAATTCTATTTCCAGTTTTTATCTAATTTACCTGTTTCAATTGCTTGCTTGATAGTATTCTGAGCTCTTTTAACCACAGGTGCATCAATCATTTTAGAACCGAGAGCAACTACGCCAAGTCCTTTTTCTTGTGCTTCATTATAAGCAGCAACAATCTTCTGTGCTTTTTCAATCTCTATTTTATTTGGAGCAAAGTTTTCGTGAATTATATGAATCTGACGCGGATGAATGCAGCCCATTCCATCAAAACCGAGTGATTTGGAAGTTAGCACGTTCTGTTTGAGAGCATCCATATCAGAAACATCGGAAAATACTGAATCAATTGGTTGAATTTTGGCAGCCCGAGCCGAGTTTACTATTTGTGATCTAGCAAAAAATGTTTCTGTTCCCTCAAAAGTTCTTTGAGTTCCCAGATCAGCAGTATAGTCTTCCAAGCCGATGGCAAGTGCAACTACATTTTCCGAGCAAGCAATTTCATAAGAATTTATCACTCCAAGAGCACTTTCAATAATTGGCATTAACCAAATTTCATAATTTAGGGTTTTTTCTTTTTTGATCTTGGCAATTTTATGATTTACTTGTTCGATTTGTTCTGCTGTTTCGCATTTTGGAACGAGAATAAGATTCACGTGATGAGGAACAATTTGCTCAAGATCATCTAGCCCTTTTGGCAATTGATTGATACGAACCATTCTCTCAGCACCATAATAGTTTACAGAACGTAAAGCATTTCTTACTAAGATTGCAGCTTCGGCTTTTCTATCAGGTGCAACAGAATCTTCCAGATCAAGAATTATTCCATCCGGCTTATGAACTCCGGCATTCAATGCTAATTTGGGAGTATTTCCCGGAAGATAAAGACGTGATCTTCGGTAGCGTTCTTTTTTTGTATGGTTTGTATTTTGGGAAATGATTTCTAACAAAAATTCTTTATCTGTTTCAATAATCTGTTTAATTGCTGCTTCTATGCGAGCAGCAATAACATAGTCTAATGCTCCCCTATCTTCTATCAAAATTTTTGCATTTTTAATGCCAAAAAACTCAAGCTCTTTTTTTGCTAAAGCGACAATGCTCTCTTCAAAATAATCTTTTACTTTACTGATCAATTCAATTTTTAATCCGTCACTTTGTGTAAGTTCTATAGTTACTTTACAATCAGAACGAATACTTCTTCCATAATTTCCGGCTGTGCCAATTTTAGCCATAATTACTCCTATATTTTTTTAATCTCGTTACGAAGTTTGTCTTCGTAATGCCTTTAATATTCCCAAGACAAACTTGGGAATGAGAGGATGAGAATTGGATGCAAAGTTTACTTTCTCAAAACAACCTTGTAATTTTTTATGGAATCTCATCCAACTTAATTATCGAATTTCCTTCAAAATCTTTATTACAAGCCGAAGAGTATTTCCAAAATTCCGGTTCATTTACAAATCCTTTTTTTACAGGATTATGATGAATATAATCTACTTTTTGAGCAAGTATTTCATATTTAGATATCAATTGAGGGTGAAAACCTTCCTGCCAAACTTGATAATTACTTTCGATTTTATAATTTTTCTTTTGTTGTTTAAATTGCTGGAGAATATAATATTTGTTATCTTGTTTCAGATTGTCAATGATCTCGAAAGCAGTATGCCTTTTTAATGAGGAAATCGTACAGGAAATATTATTACCTGAAACAATCATATGAAAATGATTATCCATCAAAACATAGTAATGGATTTTCAATTCTTTTTTTATCTGACAAAACTTCATAGATTTTATCAAAATTCTGAAATATTTTTCAGATGTAAAAATCGGGATCCATTCTACTATTGTAGATGAAATAAAGTAAAATCCATCTTCATCAACAATTTTATAACGATTTTTCATTTTCAACATACCTCGGTGCGAAGTTTGTCTTCGTAATGTACATTTAGAGTTCCCAAGACGAACTTGGGAACGAGAATCAAATATTTTGTTTCTATTTTAAAAATTCCTCTAAATATAAAAAATCCTTTTCCAATTTTCCTTGATGCGCAATACAAGATTTTTTTATTTCATTGGGTAATTCAGATTTATCTATACTTTTTGAGAAATCGGCATCTAAAATCTTTTCAATAAATGGCATTAAGACATTTGAAAAAGCATCTGACGATTCTTTAGGAAATTCACAAGGAAGATGATCAATTGCACAATCAGGAATACCATCACCTTTAAAGCCATCAGTGATTTTACCGTTTTCTGCATCATAAATATAAATAGGATTATCAGGCTCAGTTGACTTCACAGTCGCTTTAATTGATCCTTCAATATCACAGGTAACATCTCCAATCATTTGAAGTTTTCCCTGTTTTTGCAAGTTCAACAATTCAGATTTATCTAAAAATACAGGATATTCTGCTGCCCAGAAAATTGCATTCATATACATACTGGCGTATGGCAGATATTTTCCTAATTTAGATTTGTAAGCTTCTCCATTATGAAAATAGTGTTGTAAATCAAATTCAGAACCATCTTTTCTCTCAATCATATGTTTCTCTTTGAAAGTAGCGAGATAGATTTTGTGATTATTAAAGTTTTTATCTAATTTTGAAAGATCGTCAGGATCAATCTCTTCAATTGGTAATTCATTTAGAATATCTCGACAACCTTCTGCAACATTTCCATAACCCATTAAGAAAATTACAAAAGGTGCGATATCTTTGGGAAGTCCATTTTTAGTAATTTCTTCGCCGGCTTTTTTGATACTCTCTTTTGCTACAATGATAGAATCGTATTGATAAGATTGTTTGATATTCATAAAAGGAGTTTCAATATCATAATGTTGTTTCAAGCGTTGCCCAACACCATAAAGGCTATCAACCATTCCGGCAATTCCGGCAAATTTCCCAAAAAATACTAGTCTTCGTCCCTCATCATCAATAATTTTTTCATAATCGAATAACGTAACATTATTATCCAAAATATATTGTAACAAATGCATATTATAATCTTGTCCTTTGATCGTATGAGAAAAGAATAGCTGGGGTTTATCAGGAATTAATTCATCCATTTTTATCTCTTTCACGCCGATAATAAAATCACAATGTGAGATATCATCAGTAATTATTGCTCCAACCTTTTTATACTCTTCATCTTTATATATTCTGATGTTCGAGGATTCTACATATACTTCATATCCATTTTTGATTAAAGTTTCTACGGATTGAGGATTTAACGGTACTCTTCCTTCCCAAATACTTTTAGTTTCTTTTTTTATTCCTAATTTTTTCATTTTTCTCCCTTTGTGAAGATCAATATTCCAATGTTGAAAGTTCAGCAATTTTAGATAATTGCTCTATAAACTTCTAATAAAATCGTTCAATAACTTTAATATCTAAATTTTCCAATTCTTCAAGAACCGGTTCATAAATTTCAGGAATTGTTGGCATATATACACCCGTTAAATTGATCTTTTCTTCCAAAATCATTCGAACTCCGATTGCTGCGGGTAACGAAACGGTTCTTGCCATAGATGTATCACCATTGGGAATTCCATAATCTATCATTGTGGAAGTAATTTTCTGTGTTTTGTCTGGATATTCGGCAATAAATTGATGATGAAGAACTAAGAGATCGCGTTCACCTTTTTCATACGACATTTTATCCAACATAATTGCCGTAAGAACATCAACTGCTCCGCCTTTTTTTATTGGAATTGGCGTATTATCAAAGAAACCAAGCCATTCAAATTTTTTCAAGATTACACTTTCTTCAGGTAGATTGTATTTTTCCATCAGGAGCATTTTTAAGCATTTATCTTTTTCTGTTTTGAACATCTTTGTAAGAATAAAATCCTTAACTGTTCCTTCAAGGTTATCAAAAATTTCATCTTCTTTATATAATCCCATTTGTGACATAATGTACCAAGTATCACAATGGCTAACATTACGGAAAGTTCCCCTGTACATAGTTTTAACATGTTTGAGTCCATACAGATCAATATAACTTAATGAATCACGATTTGGATATGCTTCGAAAGTTGCTGCGTTTTCAACATCCACCAGCCAGTAATTTTTAAATAAATTTTTCCCTTCAACTTCAATTATTTCCCCATCTTTCATAAACCGAGCACCGTTTCCAGCTGCTTTGAGAACTCCTTTGGGTGCCCAAGAAAATTTATAACCAAGCGGATTTGTATTAGCTTCAGGAGCTGGTAAACCACCACAATAAGACATAAAGGAGACAATTTTTCCATCTTCATTCTTCACTTTATGGAAAATTTTCATTGCACTCATATGATCAATTCCGGGATCAACACCGATCTCGTTCAAGATGATGATTCCAGCGTTTTTTGCGTCTGAATCCAAAGCTCTCATTGCCGGACTGATATAGGAAGTTGTAACCATATTTTTTTTGAATTTAATACATTTTTTGGCAACTTCCACATGTAAATGTGCTGGAAGTAAACTAACGACAAGATCACTATCTTTTACAAAATTTTCCATTGCCTGATCATCTCCTAAGAGAAATTGTCGAGCTGAGACATTGGGATGTGGTGCTGCCAGTTTTTCTCCTTTACTGAGTGTTCTACTGGCAATAACTACTTCATATCCATGTTTTGCAAGATAATCTACCATAGGTTTTACTACTAATCCTGCGCCAAAAATTGTTATTTTCTTTTTCATAAAATGGTCTCCTAATATTTATTTAATTTTGAATGGCAAAATTTGAATTTTTTAAAAAGATGTCAACTTTAATAAGTTCACAAATTTTACATTGTAACAGAAATGTAATTTTTACTTAAATTGAGCGAATGCAAATCAATACTGTTTTCAACTGAAAAGAAGTGAAGCCCTGCAAGGCTCATCTTTTTGATAAGCATCGCAGGGCTCCTTTTGAGTTTATTTCAAAACAAAGTTCTCTGTATTATTGTATTCCAAAGTGTATTCTATGTACGAGAATTTGGAACACTATTCCATCTTTATTTTCTTACTAAAGCGAAATTATTTCATCAAGATCATTTTTTTAGAATCAACGACTTTACTATCAAGAATTAAATTATAAAAGTAAATTCCTGATGAAACAACTTTCCCATTTTCATTTTTCCCGTTCCAAACAACTTCATTAATACCTAACTTTTCATTTTTCACTTCTAATGTTTTTATTTTCTGTCCTTTGATATTAAAGATTTCAATTCTGGTATTTTCAATTAAATTTGTGGTTTCAAAAGATATTGTAGTTGATGGATTAAATGGATTTGGATAATTTTGACTAAGCAAATTAACTACTTTGTTCACAATATAATCATCATTAGTATCAACTATCAGAATAGAATTGATCATTACAGAAAATGGTATACCACCTCCTTCTGTCCAGATAGTATACAAATAATCGTTTTTAATCAAAGGGCAAATAGGATGTCTGGAATCTATATTATTAGTTTCACTGAGATTAATCATATCTGACCAAGTATTTGTTTCTTTTTCATACTTTTTGTAAACAACATCGTAATGAACTCCATCAGTTATATTCTCCCAAACCACATAAAGATTATCAACCGCATCAATACTTATCGAAGGTCTCCCAGAAGTAGAAGAAAGATTACTTATGTTTGCAGGTGAATTATCCCAAATTCCATCAGTACATTTTTTATAATAAATTTCTTTTGTACCAGATTCTGAATCTTTCCAGACAAGGTGAATATTATTTTCCGAATCTACTATTGAGCAAGGATCCATAGTGGCATAATCTCCATTTCCGGTTGTATTACTTACATTAGTATAGTTTTCATCCCAGCCAATGCCATCAGTATATTTCCTGAACAACACCATTTTATCATTATCAATAACTTCTCCAGAATCTTTCCAAAAAGTATAGATATTGTTATTGTTATCAATTGAAAGAGTAGGATATTCCGAAGCTCCGTAAGTGCTGCTAACGTTTGTTAATCCTGTCCAACCTGAGCCTGAGGAATATTTCTTATACCATATTTCTGAATTGGGAGTTGAAGAAAAACCATGTCTTTGCCAGACACAATGAAGATTATTTTCATTATCAATCGCAATTACCGGTCTGGAGACTGTGGTGCCGGCATCATTATGAACATCATCTTCGGTACTCCAATTTCCATTGTAAGTTCTATGCACAATATCATTAGCATTTGCATCACCTTTTTTGTAAACGAGATGTAAAAGATTATTACTATCTAAAGCCATAGACGGATTTCTTCCCATTTCAGTAATGAAAATCGGAGGATCTGTCCAGCTTTGTCCGTTATCACTCGAAGAACAATAATAAATTCCATTGTTATAATAAACAACATGTAAAATCCCATTTTGATCTTCAACAATTAGTCTGGCATTGTTTCTCTCTGTAGCTGTACTTTGGCTACTTTGGGCTACAACAATATTATCAGATTCAACTAAATGAATAGAATTAATCATAACAGAAAATGGCATATTTTCACCTTCTGTCCAGATAGTATACAAATAATCGTTTTTAATTAATGGACAAATGGGATGTCTGGAATCAATGTTATCAGTTTCACTGAGATTAACCATGTCCGACCATGTATTTGTCTCTTTTTCATATTTTTTATAAACAACATCATAATAAACACCATCAGTTTTATTTTCCCAAGCAACATAAAGATTATCAATCGCATCAATACTTATCGAAGGTCTACCAGAAGCTGTGGTTTGATTGCTAATATTTGTTGGTGAATCATCCCAAATCCCATCAGTACATTTTTTATAAAAAATTTCTCGTGTACCGGTTTGTGAATCTTTCCATACAAGGTGAATATTATTTTCCGAATCTATTATTGAGCAAGGATCCATAGTCGCATAACTTCCATTTCCGCTGGTATTACTCACATTTGTATAATTTTCATCCCAACCTATATCAACAGTATATTTCCTGAACAATACCATTTTATCATTACTGATGTTTTCTCCTGAATCCTTCCAAAAAGTATAGATATTGTTATTGTTATCAATCGAAAGAGTTGGATATTCGGAAGCTCCGTAAGAGCTACTGATGTTAGTTAGTCCTGTCCAACCTGAACTCGAGGAATATTTCTTATACCATATTTCTGAATTGGGAGTTGAGGAAAAACCATGTCTCTGCCAGACACAATGAAGATTGTTCAAATTATCAATCGCAATTACCGGTCTGGAAACTGTTGTAACTGCATCGTTATGAACATCATCTTCTTCACTCCAAACTCCATTATAAGTTCTATGCACAATATCAAAAGCATTTATCCCACCTCTTTTGTAGACGAGATGTAAAAGATTGTCATTGTCTATGGCAATTGAAGGATTTCTTCCAATATTGGTAATTAAGAATGGAGGTTCTGTCCAGCTTTGTCCGTTATCATTGGAAGAAGAATAGTAAATTCCGTTATCATAGTACACAACATGTAAAATTTCATTTTGATCTTCCACAATTAATCTGGCATTGTTTCTCTCTGTGGCAGTAGCTTGGCTACTTTCACCTATTACAATACTATCTGCAAATATTTGCACAGTAAACAATAAAATAAAAAAAATCAAATATTTGTATTTTATCGTTTTTAATAAACTGAATTCTTTATTTTTCATACAATTCCTCCTTGAAAATTAACTGGTTCCATAATATTATGTATAAATAATAAAAAGGCTAATAATTTTTTATATCTAATATTATATTAAAAATAAAATTTATGAATAATTAGTCAATAGCTAATTTTATTTAATGATGCTAACCAAATAACTTGGATTTTCTGGTATCATATCATCATCTTTTCAGGTAATACAAAAAAACTAAATTAGCATAAATTAATTACTTAATTTCTGAAGGTTTTCCGACAATGTCGGTATTTTTACTATTTTTCAATTTCGTAGAAATAGCATCTCTGTAGCCGAATGTGTAAGCATTCGGTGATATGATATTACAGATTCTCGCTACATCGTAGCGACATATAGACATCTAATCAAAGATATATTTCTCCTTCTAATATGCCACTCCTACAGAGCTTACATTGATTTTCTCATTTTTCCCAAAGCTTACGCTTTGGGCTACAGAGATTTCACCGCTCTGCGGTTTTTTCATGTAATAAATAAGTATTTGCCCATATGTTTTTCGGTTTTTTTTATTCAGAAATTTTGAAACAGTTGAAACGGTTAATGAGATAAAGCTTTTTATTTAACAGTTTCAACAGTTTACCAAGTATTTTTCGAAAGCTATTTCTTGTTGACCAAGGAAAAAATACCTGAAAACATTTATCCAAGTACTTAGAAACTAATGTGCCTTAACCTGCTTCGATTTCCAAATAATTTCCTAAAATGTTTAATTGTCCAATTTTTTTTAAGAATCCACGAAATCTGATTTTGATGATTTTCAATAATTCTTTCCAGCATATTTCCTTCTTTAAAAAATTATTTCAAAAGCAACATTCGCTTAGTTTCAAAGAAATCATTTCCTGTTTTTAGTTGATAGAAATAAATGCCGGAAGAGATAGGTCGGTTGTTATCATCTTTTCCATCCCAGATAACTTCATTAATTCCTAACTTAACATTTTTAATTTCTAATTTCTTTATCATCTGTCCTTTAATGTTAAAAATTTCAATTTTTGTGTTTTTTGTGATTTTCGCGGTTAAAAATAAAATTGTTGTTGTAGGATTGAATGGATTGGGATAATTACCAAGAAGCTTATTTTGAACAGCAAGTAAATTCTCATTTGCAGAAACCAAATCAACTATCATTGTAATTGGAATTACTATTACCGATTCAACCGGATCATTGCTAACAATTACAACTTCAGCCTGATAAGTTCCATTAAGTAAATTAGTTGCATCAAAAGTCAATGTAATATCATCAAAAGAATCTACCGGAATTGTACCTGCACAACTACTGATTTCCAACCAATTTGTGCCAGCATAAAAAAGAGTAGCCAGTTCATTCTCAACATACGGAACATCATAAATAACCTGAAGTCCATCACTTGCGTCTTCATTCTGAATTCCAATAGTTGCAGTATCAATATCTCCACTTACTTGACGATATTGTAATAAAATTTGTCCGGTTGCATAAAGGATAATCTGAAAATCATAAGTCCCATTATACATCCCGGGATAATGAATAACATTATCAAACCAGATGATTAAACTATCGGAAGTGCTGTGATAATATACATCTCCACCTTGAAGTGGATCAAGATCATCCCAGAATCCAAAAATTGCAGGACGAGGAGCATTAAAACGCGGAAGTTCGTAATTATGATAATCTATCCAATCATCTCCAAACCCTATCCAGCCATTTGGATTAATGCGGAATTCGGAATAGTTTGAACCATAGAAATTGAAATCAAAACCGATCGGTATCATTTCTGTTCCTACATCATTATGCGAAAAATTTACGAGTGCTCCCAATGTGGAAATATCACGCCAGTTGTAAATAGGACCATCTGGTTCATTACTGTCTTTCCACCTATAACCAAAATCATCAGGACCACCTGAGCTTTTTGTCGGTAATGACAGATCATTAATATTGATCACATAGGAAAGGTTACTTTCTCCAACATTGCTAAGTGTCAATGTTTCTTCAATTACAGAATTCTGTTCAAGCTCTACAATGAAAGAATCGGCAGATAATTCAATTTCAGGAGGAGAAATGCATTCACCTGTTAAAAGTATTAGCAATGGATTCAATACAGGATCATTGCTATTTATAGATAATACAGCACTGTAATCTCCGATAAATTCGGATATAAATGATATTTCAAGTACGATTTGTTCTCCCCAGCCAAGATCGAATGTAGATGGTCCGGAGTAAGAAAATCCATATTCTCCGATTCCTATGAAAGAAATATTCAAGTCATAATAACCGATATTACGAATATTAATTGTCTTGGTTTCAGGATAGTTTAAATATTGAATTCCAAAGTCCAGTTCAGAAGACGAAGCCCAAATATGTGGATAATAGTCAATGGTTAAGAAAGAAAAATAGCGTGCCATCAAGTCTGCTTTTGTATTGATTCCTTCTGCATCTGCCATAGCTCCGAAGATTGAAGAACTACAGATAACTCGATATGAACCTTCATCATAAAATACCGAACGACCCATTTCATTCTGACAAGTGAAATAAAGAATTCCTTCATCTGCACTAAGAACATCAACCAAATAATCGGGATCTTCATTATATTGAAAAGCGAAATCATCTCTGGCTGTGAAAGTATTTTCTACTCCTATGATATTTTGAATTCCATTTTCTGATCCATTGCTGATGTAATTTGTGCCAAGATAATCGAAAAAAGCAGTTGTGTGATGATTGTAACCAATATCCGATCCTTCGATGTATAGAGAACCTCCTCCATCTAAATAATCAGTCAAAATATGTTGTTGAGCGATGCCGACGACACCGGGGGGAGTAGTTCCTCAGTCCAAACAATAAATGCCCAGAGTCACAAAAACAACATCGTAATCGGAAAGATCTCCGGGTAGGGTGGATACTGTGGTGAAAGTAATTTCATTTTCTGTTAATGCTTGTTGTATTTTATATTCACAGCCTATTTCATTTGTTCCTTCCGGATCGAGAAAATCAGAATCTTCATCATTATCCCAGATTAGAACCTGCTGAGCAAAAATCAGACAAGGTAATAAAAGTAAAATTAACAAACAGATTATGGCATGTTTGTTTTCAAATTTCATAATAAACTCCTTATTTTTTATATAAGAACCGTTACCAGCTCACGTTCCTCTCGAAAGCATTCTGGATCTTGGAAATATTGTAGAGTCCATTACGAAGACAAACTTCGTAACGAGTTTTACAATTGCGTTCACAAGGGCAACTTATGTACGCAATAACAAAAAAATAAATATTTACTAACTTTATCAAGATATATTTAAGTTTTCCATAGATTCTGAATACTTTTGAGAGAAACGAGCTATCATTCCTAATATCTCGAATGCATTTTGAAGAACAAGATTGAAAGATATAACAGCAAAAAGTATTCCATAAAAAAAGACGACTCCAAGCAGTCGTCTTTTTTTTTTGAGTTTAGAATCATTTTCAATATGAATAAAAATATTCTCTGAGTTTGAAAGCATATTATGTGAAATTGTTAGAGTGTAATATTTCTCAGTTCGTTTATTCTATCTAAGTTATTGGAAAGATTAATGATATGATTTGCGAAAGTACATTTTTTTATAAACTATGATGATCTGTTTATTTTTCTCAATGAACTCATCCTGCTGTCCTTCTCTTAATTTCAAGAGAAGGAACAAAAGAAAAGCAAGAAGAAAAAAAGCTGAAGTCATCCCTCGCTTTAGATAAAGAGAGGGACTGAGGGCATAGGTGTTAACCTAACTTTATAACATCTTATCCTTTTGGAAGTTATCTTGACA
>JAIORE010000250.1 GCA_021108315.1 Candidatus Cloacimonadota bacterium | reverse complement strand
AAAATTATAAGTAAAAAAAGAAAAAAAGAATTTTGTCTTGAGACTTTGAAATAAAATTTTGATAACAAATTTATTATATTTGATGAAAATGTGACTTGGTCACCTATAATTTACGCTATCAAATAATTAGTTTATTTATTAATAAATATGTAGTTAGAGGAAGGTTAAAAAAAATAAAAGAAAGGTGAATTCTATCATAATAGTTTTTGTGAGAATAAAATTACACAATGTGCAGATATTTTCACACTATTATTTTTCTCTATCTTTATTTTTATTGACATTCATTTTAGAAAACAAATTTTGAATTTCTCACTTTTTAGAAAATAATTTTGGAGTCTTTTATGAAAAAAAGTATAATATTTCTTCTTATTTGTTGCTATGTTTCATTGTTATTTTCTCAAATAACCCTCTTTGAAGCAACTGATAAGCCCAATGATGACGGTTCTGCTCTAATTTTGAATTGGAAATTAGAAGATACTTCCGCAGTGAAAATAATAATAGAGCGTAGTCTACACGATTCGGAAAATCTAATATTAAAAACAATAATTTCTTCTGATGAGGATTTCAGAGAAGGTTCATTTTTGGATGATACGGATATTTTAGAAAAAGAAACTTATCAATATCATTTATCACTTTATGATGAAAACGATTCCTTTTTAAGCGAAAAAATTGTGATTGCTCAATCAAAAGCTCAGTGGTTCAATACAAATAAAATATCATTACTTATTTTTGCATTTATTCTTTCACTTTCAATAGTATATTACATCTATTCTGCTCAAAGTGGTAAAGAACTTTATATACGCAAAATTGGTGGCTTAGAATCTATGGATGAAGCTGTAGGACGTGCAACAGAGATGGGAAGACCGATCTTGTACATTCCAGGAACTCTCGATTTGGATGATATGCAAACTATTGCCGGATTAACGATTTTAGGTAAATTAGCTCATAAAGCAGCTGAACACGAAGCAGATATTATTGTGCCGGTATGTCGTTCAATGGTGCTTTCCACTGCAAAAGAAGTAGTGAAAGAAGCATATCTAAAAGCTGGTAAACCGGATGCTTTCAAACCGGACAGTGTGTTTTATCTTACCGATGATCAATTTGGATTTGTAGCTGGAGTAGATGGGATAATCATGCGAGAAAAACCTGCGGCAAACTTTTATCTCGGAGCTTTCTATGCTGAATCATTAATTCTAGCAGAAACTGGTTTCTCCAGTGGAGCAATTCAAACAGCAGGAACTGCGATGCCTAGTCAATTGCCTTTTTTTGTAGCAGCTTGCGATTATACCCTTATCGGAGAAGAACTTTTTGCAGCTTCTGCATATTTATCAAAAGATCCTCATCAACTTGGCAGTTTAAAAGGGCAGGATGTTGGGAAAGCTGTTTTCATCTCAACAATTATTATTGGTGTCATTTTTGAAATATTTGGTATAAGTTTTTTAAAAGATTTTTTAATAATGCATTAGATATTAAATTTGAATATTTTACATCATTCTAAAATTTGTTTTTATGCAAATAATCAAATAAATATCGTACTTGTTCCAATGCTCTGCGTGGGAACACTGATTAGAGATACTTTGAGTTCGTATTAAAACAAGTAATCTCACATTGACGCAGAGCATTGGAACGAGATACTTTTCAAAACTTTGCGCCTTAGCGTTTTTGCGTGAATCATTTTTGTTTTTGGTATATCCAAATAAGGTTTCAGGAGAATAAAATGAAGAGAAAAATTCCTCTTATTATTACATTTGTAGTTGGTTTATTGGTGATTACATCAGATTTTATACCTCATAAACCATTTGGTACTCTCGTCAGTGGTTTGGAAAATTGGTTTATGATAATCTCAGCTTTTGCAATACTTCTTGGTACTCTTAGTTTGATAAAAGTTAGTGTTTTGAAAATAAAATTTAAGAATGAGAATTGGAAATATTATATTCTTACATTAGTTAGTTTTTTTGTGATGCTTTTATTTGGTCTTTTTTGGGGTACAAAAACTCAATCCGGATTATTTGGGCATGGAGAAGCAATCTCTTCTATAATTGGACTAAAACCGTTTGATTATCTGTTTGAAAATATCTATGAACATCTTCAGGCTACTATGTTTTCTTTGCTTGCTTTTTTTATTGCTTCAGCAGCCTACAGAGCATTTATTGCCAAATCATTTGAATCCAATCTTCTTTTGGGAGCAGCAATTTTGGTGATGTTGGGAGGCACGAGTATTGGCAGCTATCTCACTGGTTGGTTACCGGAATCTTTGAAATTTCTTCATCTACCTAATATTGCCGCTTTTATTATGAAATATCCAAATACAGCTGGTCAACGCGCTATAATAGTTGGGGCAGGATTAGGTATAATTGGAAGTTCATTGAGAATAATATTGGGTATTGAGCGTTCCTATCTCGGAGGAAGTTGATATGACTAATAACAAAAAAGTAAAACAAATTGATCGTCGTATAATTTTTCTTCTCATATTTATTGGAGTTGCTTTACCATTACTGATTACAATTGGTTTCAAAATAGAAGTAACAGAAAATGTACAAAAAGCATACGACCTAGTGAATAGTTTACCACCCAATACGAAAGTTCTAATTTCATTCGATTATGATCCAGCAAGTAAACCGGAATTGCATCCTATGGCAAAGGCTGTTGTAAAGCATTGTTTAGAAAGGGATTATCAAATAATTTGCACAGCTTTGTGGCCTATGGGAGTAAGAATGTGCTCCGATACATTTGAAAGCCTTGAAAAAGATTTTCCGAATAAGAAGTATGGGATAGATTTTGTAAATTTAGGATATAAAGTTGGAGGAAAGATCACAATTCAGAAAATGGGGCGGGATTTTCGATCCGTATTTCCGACAGATACCGGAGGAATTAACATTGATGAAATGCCAATTATGGATGGAGTCACCGATTTTAGTGATTTAGGATTTGTCTTTTCTTTTTCAGCTGGTGATCCGGGAATAAAAGATTGGGTGATGATTGCTCATGACACTTATAGTGTTTTAACTTCGGGTGGAACTACAGGTGTAAGTGCTCCGGCAATGCTTCCTTATGTGAATGAACAAGGTCAATTAACCGGACTTCTCGGAGCTTTGAAAGCTGCTGCTGAATATGAACTATTAATAGATTCTCCCGGAAGTGCTACCAACGGAATGGATGCTCAATCCATTGCTCATTTGATAATTATCATATTTATAGTTATCGGAAATGTGAATTTTTATAAGAATCGAAAGAAAAATAGAGAAAGAGGTTAGAATGGAACTATTTTATTCAAGATTAGGTGTTTGGATCGGAGTTTTATTTACTTTTGCCATATTCAGCTTTTTATACAAAGATAATCCATTTTATAAAGTAGCTGAACAGATTTTTATTGGACTTTCAGCTGCATTCTGGGTTGTTATCACTATCTATGATACTTTGATTCCAAATTTATTCAAACCGTTATCAGAAAATTTTGGTGGAAATATAATTCTTTTAATTCCGGCTTTCCTCGGCGTTCTTATGTTGATCAGGATTATTCCAAAACTTGAGTGGCTTAGTCGTTTTCCCATTGCTTTACTCATTGGAACTACAGCAGGAATAAGTTTTTTAAGATATTTGAAATCTGATGTTTTGAACCAACTTACTGCTACAATGTTAAATCCTTTTGCAGCATCGGATTGGATTTCAATGATTGGAGAAATTCTTTTGATAGTCGGAACAATTTGCGGTGTTTTGTATTTTTATTTTAGTAAGAAACACGAAGGAGCATTAGGAACCTCAGCAAAAATCGGAATTTATTTCCTGATGGTGAGTTTCGGAGCTGCTTTTGGTTATACCGTGATGGGAAGAATTTCACTTTTGATAGGACGTTTACAATTTTTGATGGGAGATTGGCTAAATCTTATTGCGCATTAAGAGGTTTAAAAATTTTCTAATATCATTATAGTCATCGTTTTAATACTGTTAGCAAGACTTGATTCTCAATGACCATTGGGAGTGTGAATCGAGGATCGCGGTAAACAAAAAGTAGCGAAGCTTATTTTACAAAATCTGCTTTATTCTCAATTAGCAGTTCATACTTCGTTACGAACCACTTCTTGAGTGTTCGGTCTTTTTCCTAATCTTCAGATTGGGAATGCATAATTTTTGAAACTTCTGTTTCATCTTTTGAGTATTCTTCAAAACCAGTGTTTTTGTCTGTATAATACATCAAAAGAGGATTTTGAAATTTAAATCGCTCAATTTAGGTAGAAATTTAATAACGTTGTAAAACTAATAAAATTAAGTAAAAAAGGAAAAAAATATGATTTTCAAAAAATTAGAATCAGTAAAAAATCACCCAAAGATTCCCAAAATGTTTAAATATAATCCATTTATAAAATATGCTGAAATTATTTTCAAGAATGAAGAATACTTCGGACACATCTATATTAATGGATACGGAGATGTTGAATCATTTAACATTTATCTTAAAGATGAAATTTCAAAAGCTGAATTTGATTTAATAAAAACTCAAATCGAAAAAATCTATTCATCTCAATGCGATTATCCTTATTTGATAATTGTGTCTGACGATAAATTCGATACATCAAATTTTGAATATATTGATAGAATTGTATCATTGAAATATGAAAACGAAACTTGCGAAGAAACAGAGGTAATTAACTGTATTGCAATCAGCAAAGAAGTTCCGGATAATTTGACTGGTTTTTTCAAAAAATGCTATAATTACGATAATTACTACAATTACAGCAATTTTGATGAACAAGCAGAAGAATATGGGGAAGACCAAAAATCTGAATTTATCTCATTTTACAACAACAATAAAGAATATATAGGATTGCTCATTCTGGAAAAGAAGGAATCAGAAATTATTATCGAACATTTATGTGTTGTGCCTTCTGAAAGAAGAAAAGGAATTGCAGAGAAACTACTAAGAACGGTGTTTCAAAAATTTGGTAAAAAACCTATCATCCTTGATGTTTACGAACTTAATTATCAAGCTTATAAACTTTATGAAAAACTTGGATTCCAAGAAGATAAAACAGGAGAAAAGTATATAATTACGAAAGGAATAAAATTTATATGAACAAAAAACAACAACATTCATTGGTGTTTTTAAGAAATAATGACAGGGAGATGCTCAAACAGCTTTACATTTGGCAAATTAGCGAAGATAAAAAGGACATGATGTCTTGTACTTTTAGTCCTCCAACCCAAGAGTACAAAGAAGAAAATTTTGAAAAATATTACAATGATATGAAGTCTCGTTTAACTCACTACACTTTTTTGCAGAATAATGAAACCAAAGAATTATTGGGATTTTTGAGTTATCAGAAAATTAATATGAGAAATTTCAGTATAGAACTAAGTTACTACTTCCCAAAAGAAAATCGAGGGAGAGGTTACGGAACAGAATTGATGTCTTTGTTTTTGGATACAATGTTTAATTTTGAGAAGATGAATCTTAATAAAGTTTATGCCGAAACTTATGAGGGGAATGTCAGATCAAAAAAACTGCTGGAACACTTTGGTTTTAAAATTGATGGAGTAATGCGAGAACATTATTGGTTTGATGGGGGAAAAGTAAAATATGATCAATTGATTTTTTCTCTTTTAAGAAGTGAATGGGAAAAATATTTGATTGACACGTAATATACTATTTTTTAATTGGAAAGATTGTTTTTTAGTGGTTAGAATTTTTATTTAGGGTATTAAACTCTTGATTCCAAGTTTGTTTTTGGAAAGTTAAATTGAGGTATAAGTTTGTTAATACAAGAATATTACAAAACACGTAAAGATATACTTGAAAAAGGATTGGAAGATTTACTAGCACCAAATTCAGAATATCCCAAAAATTTGCATAAAGCGATGCGATATACTGTTATGAACGGTGGTAAAAGAATTAGACCTATTCTTTTTTTTTCAACGTATGAAATGCTATTGGGACGAAAGAATAAAAAACGAATAGAACGTGTTCTACCGGCAGCAATTGCTTTAGAATTAGTTCATACAGCTTCTTTGATCCATGATGATCTGCCAAGTATGGATAATTCATCCGAAAGGCGTGGAAAAGCGAGCTGTCATGTAAAATTTGATGTGCCAACCGCCATTCTTACGGGTGATGCCTTAATCACTCTCGCTTACGAAGTGCTTACTAACTTTAAGTCCAGCACAGATTCTATAAATTGCATTAAAATTCTTTCAAAAGCACTTTCTTCTCGTGGGATGATCGGTGGACAAGCAGTTGATATAATTTCCGCCACTAAAAAAATAAACATCAATACATTGCGCTATATTCATATCAAAAAGACCGGAGCTTTATTGCAAGCTTCAGTCGAAATGGCTTGTATCCTTCAGGAAGTTGATGAAAATATTACAATTACATTAAGTAATTTTGCTTTGAATCTCGGTTTAGCATATCAAATTGTTGATGATATCCTTGATGAAGTTGGGAGTTATGATATTCTTGGTAAAGAACCTGGTGGAGATTTGAAAAACGAGAAAGCTACATATCCACTTCTACTTGGTTTAGAAAAATCTAAAAAAACAGCTGAGAAACTTTTGCGAGATGCTCATAATATGATAAAGAATATGAACAACAATGAGGCTTTATTAGAATTCATCAATAGTATTACTGAACGCTTGCCATAATAAAATATGAATTATTTTCTTTTAACAAGACCAATAAATTGCTTTTTTGTTGCAATTACGGTTGTTTTTGGGGCATTGTATAGAGCTAATATCATATCTATAAATAATCTAATCTTTGCAATATTATCTGCAGTTTTTATCTCAGCCGCCGGATATGTGATAAATGATTTTTTTGATATTCCCATAGATTCGATCAATAAGCCAAAACGAATTCTTCCTTCCAAAAAAATCAAACCTTCTACAGCCTATATTTATGCTGTTTTTTTGTTTATTTTGGGGATTTTGTTTAGTTTTCTTACCAAAAATAGTTTTAATGTTTTGATTGCATTAACAAATTCAATTTTACTTTTTTATTATGCCAAGAGAATCAAAATGAAGCTGTTTTGGAGTAATTTAATTGTAGCTTATACCGCTGCTACTACCTTTATTTTTGGAGGTTTGGTAAATAATAATCTTTTCAATAGTATGATAATTGCTCTTTTTGCTTTTTTGTTTACTTTTTCTCGAGAAATTGTTAAGGATTTGGAAGATGTAAAAGGAGATAATCTCTTCGGTGCAAAAACATTTCCTTTAGTATTTGGAATAAATAATTCAATAAGACTAACTTTGATTCCTATATTTTTGATTTTTTTTTATTCTTTTTTTTTATGGAATAAAGATATAATAAAATTTTATAGTTTCATTCTATTAGCAATTTTTGTTATAGTTCCTCTATATGTGTGTTTTTTAGTAATGAAAAAAAAAACAAAAACAAAAACTTTTGCGAAAATTTCTACTTTGATGAAATTTGATATGTTTATTTTATTAATTATATTAGGTTTGGATTTTTGAAAATATTTATTGTTCTTGTTCCTCCCGAAAGCATTCGGGATATTGGGAACACCCTTAACTTAAAGGTTTAAATATATGACAACATACAAAAAATTATGTGAAATGGCTCAACAAAGAGCAAATTTCTTTTGTTTATTAGATCCTGATAATTTAGATAAGGATTCTGCCGTTGAATCTGCAATAACTTGTGCTTCAAATGGAGCAGATGGTTTGCTGGTGGGCGGTAGCATTATGCTTCATGATAAATTTGAAGAGAATCTGAAATTGATAAAAGAAAACGTGAAAATTCCAGTTATAATTTTCCCGGGAATTTTTAATTTTGTTTCTCCTTATGCTGATGCTCTCCTGCTTCTTTCAGTTATTACTAGTCGTAATCCACAAATGTTGATTGGGGAACAGGTAAGAGCGGCACCATTAATCTACAAATATAATCTTGAAGCAATTGGAACCGGTTATATGCTTGTTGAATCAGGAAATAGTACATCAGTACAATATATGAGTGATAGCTTTCCACTTCCTCATAAAAAGACTGATCTGGCAGTTGCACATGCTCTCGCAGCTAAATATCTTGGTATGAAACTTATTTATATGGATGCCGGTAGTGGAGCAAAAATGCCAATTTCAGAGCATATGATTTCAGAAGTAAAAAAATACACGGAACTTCCAATAATAATCGGAGGTGGTATAAATACACCTGAAATTGCAAAAAAAATAGCACTCTCCGGTGCAGATTTTATTGTTACCGGTACAGCCCTTGAAAAATCTATGGATCCTATTTTGATCAGGTCATTTGCTGATGCTGTTCATAGCGTAAAAAGATAATGATAGATATTCACACCCATATTTTACCTCAATGTGATGATGGTTCGCAAGATCTGGAAACATCACTGAAACATTTGAGAATCTCTGAGGAAATTGGTATTACAGATCTTGTTTTAACCCCTCATTTTATGATAAATCAGTATCATAATACTAAAAATATTTTATCAGAATTATTTGATTTGCTCAACAATGCAGTTCAAAAAGATGATTTAAAAATCAAACTTCATCTCGGGGCAGAAGCATATCTTGATGAAAAAATAATAAGTTTTATCGAATCTGAGAATTTAACCATTAATAATACAAAATATGTGCTTGTTGAAACAGGAATGAATAGTTTTCCTGCAAATTTTTATGATCTATTGTTTAACCTTGTTAGAAAAGGTTACAAACCAATTCTTGCTCATCCCGAAAGATATTCACCGATAATGAAAAATATCTTTTTAGCCGAAGATATAATTCGTAGAAATGTATTATTGCAATTGAATGCAGGTAGCTTTCTTGGATTTTATGGAAATCAGGTTCAAAAAACTGTTTGGAAACTCTTAGACAATGGTTTTGCACATTTTTTAGCTTCCGATAACCATTGTCGTATTGAATCACATCCATTCGTTGAAGCTTGCGACAAAATTAGTGAAAAATATGATGATTATCTGATTGAACTATTGACTGAGATAAATCCTCGGCGTATGTTAAACAACGAAAATATTGATTTTTTCTATCTTGAAAAAGAAGAATTACTCAAAGAAAATCCAATTAAAAATTTTTTTTCAAAAATCTCAAAAATAATTAATTAAATTATGGCTAAAAAAATACTAATAACCGGAATTACGGGTTTTATCGGACATCATTTCATAAAATCAATCATTCAAAAAAAATATGAACTTCATGCGCTTATTCGTCCATCTACAGCACACTCAAGATACAAAGATATTCAGGATCATGTTAATTTGATAAGTATTGATCTCGCTGATACAAATGGCTTGAAGCGATTTCTAAAAAATAATAAATTTGATATTATCATTCATATTGGTGCAATTCGAGGTGGTCGGAAATTTCCCGATCGTGTATATTATAACGCAAATGTCAAATCTACTGAACAATTTATCCTCTCATCAATAGAAAATAAATCAAAACTAATTTTCTGTTCATCAGTTGGTATTTTTGGAGCAATTCCTAATGAACTTCCGGCAAATAATTATACAGAGAAACGAAATGATAATTATTATCACTATACAAAAATTCAGAGTGAAGCTCTGATTCAAAAATATGTTTTGCAAGGTTTAAATGCTGTAATTGTTCGTCCATCAATTACTTATGGTGTAAATGATTTTGGCTTTCCTTTCAGATTAACCCAACTGATTGATAAAAAAATGCTTCTGCTTCCTGATAGAAAGTTCATGATTCATCTCACAAATATTGATCTGCTACAACAAGCTTTTCGATATCTTATTGATACTGATGTTCCTTCCGGTTCTTCATTCATCGTAGCAGATAGATTTCCTGTAGATTTCCGTGATTTGGTTGATTTTATTTCTAAGGAATTGAAAGGGAAAAAATATTCTACAAATAGAACTATTCCTGAAAAGTATTTCAGGTTAGGAGAAAAAATTTCTAAAAAATTGAAAAATAGTCTGTGGACTTCTCGATTTGAATTACTTTCCAGAAGTTGGTATTATGATGTAGAAAATTCCTACAAAGCTTTTGGTTTAAGAAGCACAGAAACTATTCCATCATTCAAAATAGTTACAAATTGGTACAAAAATAGGTAGTTATGGCAATACCGATAATCAATAATTGGGAACAATATTTTTTTAATCCTGATGAAGGCTTAGGTTCTTCTTACGAAAGAATCATAATTAATAATAAATTATTGCAAATTGCTAAGTTGTTTAATATTAAATCTGTTTTGGAAGCTCCATCTTTTGGATTCACTGGAATTTCTGGTATCAATAGTTTTGCTTTGAAACAAAATAGTATAAACGTTCATCTTCTTGATCATAATAGATCTAGAATTAAGTTGATAAAGAAAACTTGGCAGGATTTGAAAGAAAATGTTGATATTGATTTCACAACCGATTATATGGAATTATCTTACCCAGATAAGCAATTTAATCTGGTTTGGAATTTTTCTGCTCTGTGGTTTGTGGATGATCTGCAAATTTTTTTAGAAGAATTTACTAGAATTTGTAATAAAGTTGTGTTGATTTGCGTTCCTAACCAAACGGGCTTAGGATTTTTATCTCAAAAATATTCTGGTAAAAAAGAGATGGAGAAAATCAATATTGATAATATTGCTCCTTCCAAAATTATTAAAATAATGCGTTCACTTAATTGGACATTATTACAGCAAAATTATATTGATTGCCCACCTTGGCCTGATATTGGAATGCCCAAGGAGAAATTTCTCAGGCAATTTGGTTTAAGTAAATTAATATCTGATAAACCTAAGGAATCAATTTCAATTTTGGATTATTATTCAATGAAAAATATGCAGTTTCCAGAACAAATGATGAAATATTCCTGGTTTGAACGAATTGCTCCTGATTTCATTAAACAGTTCTGGGCACATCATAAGTATTTGTTGTTTATTCCTAACCCAAGAAAACAAAAACAGAGAAATTAGCCACTGACTAATACGGACTAAAAAGAATAAAGGAAAAAGGAAAAACCTTGAAACCGGCTTCTACCAGCGGATTTCTTACAAATTAGCCGTTTCAATGGTTGAAACAACGAAGAGAAGTAAGGAGAAGCAAAAAATGTCTGAATTTGGATTTACAAGATTAGTGGATAATTGGCTTAATTGTCTGAACCGAAGATTCTCGCAGATTACTTTGATTACGCAGATTGGATATATGCCCAAAATATCTTATCAAAGAAGAAATCCGTGCAATTTGTGTAATCCATTTAATTTGTGGTTCAGACAATTCTTCATTGTGATTCTTTCATTTTCCTTTCCGTTTCTGCCTGAAACATTTTTTTCTTAGTCTGAATCATGTCCGAGAAAGTCCATAGTAAAAAAAAATATAAAGTAAAAAGAAAATATGAAAAAACACATTAACTGGATATTGTTCTCATTACTTGGTATAATTCTTCTATTTGTCTGGTTCAAAGTTATTGATTGGTCTCAATTAAAATTATACTTTCAAAAAATTCATATTTTCAGATCAACAATTTTTTCAGTTTTCTATTTATTAGCATATTTCTTACGTTCATTGCGTTGGAAAATCATTTTAAAACCTATACAAAAAATACCTATATTTGATGCTTTTACGATTTTTTTCTCTGGACTTTTTATTAATTATTTAATTCCGGTAAGGGCTGGTGAACTTGCAAAGTCTTATATTTTAAAATCAAAATATAAGATTGCAATATCGAAATCAATTCCGTCAATTTTTTTAGATAAATTATTTGATCTGTTTCCAATAATTTTAATTATATTATTTATTCCGTTATTAGCTCTTAAATTGAGTAGTTTTTTAATAGTAACTATTTTTGTTTTATTACTGATTTTTCTAGGATTTGTAGGTTTCCTATATTTTTCAATTAATCACAAGGATGTTTCATATAAATGGGTAAATAATTTTATTAAGATTGTTCCTCAAAAATATGAAGACAAAATACAAAACTTTGGTTATAATTTTATAGAAGGATTAGCAATATTAAATGGCAGATTTACTGATGTAATGAAAATTCTATTTTTAACAGTTATTTCAGTATTGTCAGAATCCTATTTTATTTTTTTAATATTCGTTGAATTTGGGGCATCTATATCTTTTGCAAAAATATTATTTGGGTATACATTAATGAATTTAACATATATTTTACCAACACCTCCTGCTCAAATTGGTTCAAATCAATTTATGTGGATTTTAATATTCTCTTTCACTTTGGGTATTAATGAAAATCTTACCGGAGCTGCTGTTACTTTTTCTCATATATTAACAGCTCTTATTATTTGTGGAATAGGAACAATTTCATTGTTTACTTTGAAGATTAAGTTTAGAAATATAATAAAAATAAAAAATTAAGGAATTATAAAGATAGATGTTCATAATATACTCACCGGAAATTGATCTTTCTTTTATTTTTTTAATTTGGAAATAATAGGAAACCGTTGAAACAGTTATTAAAAATTTTCACGTCTTATTAACCAAAAACTTAAGTTTGTGGTTAATGCAAAGTGTGTTATTACTTATTTAGTTTCTGAACGAAAATATGATTAACCCATGCCTTTAGGCGTGGGCTTGAGATCAACCTAAACTCACTCGCTCCAAATCAGCTTTAGCTGATTTGGAGCGGGGAACTTTGAGGATGTAATTGATATTTCCGTTCAGATACTATTTAGCTTTTGTTTCCAAGTTGACCTTGGGAACGTTGAACATTACGAAGAAAAATTAGTAAAATATTTTAAAAATAAAAATTAATTGAGGGCAGAAATGAGTAAAACGACAGAAGTATTAGAAAATGTCTATCAGAATAAGCAAAAAATCATAAAGGAACTTAAAAAGGTTATTGTTGGACAGGATGATGTCATAGAGAAATTTTTAATTGCTCTTTTTTCAAATGGACATTGTTTATTAGAAGGTGTGCCGGGTTTAGCAAAAACCTTGCTTATATCTTCATTAGCAAAAATTATGGATATGAAGTTCAGTAGAATTCAATTTACTCCAGATCTGATGCCTTCTGATATTACCGGAACAGATATTTTGGCAGAGAATAAATCTGATGGCAAACGCTATTTTGAATATATCAAAGGTCCAATTTTTGCCAATATTATTCTCGCTGATGAAATTAATCGTACTCCACCTAAAACACAATCTGCCTTACTTCAGGCAATGCAAGAATATCAAGTTACAGCCGGTAACAATACTTATTCTTTAGAACAACCTTTTCTTGTTCTCGCTACTCAAAATCCTATTGAACAAGAAGGTACTTATCCATTACCGGAAGCTCAACTCGATAGATTTATGTTCTATATAAATATTGATTATCCATCCTATCAGGAGGAAAAAGATATTGTAACTAAAACTACTACTGAATCTTCAGAAATAATTAATCCGGTACTTAATGCAAAGAAGATTGTAATAATTCAAAATGCAATAAAACAGATCCCGGTAAGTGAACATGTACTTGATTTTGCAGTAAAATTGGCTAGGGCAACACGTCCTTCCTATGAAGATTCTCCTGAAATTATAAAAAAATATGTTAATTGGGGAGCTGGTCCAAGGGCTTCACAATATTTGATAATTGCGGCAAGAACAAAAGCTATTTTGGATAATCGTTTTTCTCCGTCTATAGAAGATGTGAAATCTGTAGCAGAGATTGTTCTTCAACATAGAATTTTGGTTTCATTTAATGCTGTTGCAGAAGGTTTGCATTCAAGGGATATAATAAAAAAACTTTTGGAAAATATTTAAAAAAATATTTTGTTTGTTGAAAAAAACTATTATAATATTCTAAAGTTTGCTAAGATAAAAATTTATAATAGCAATGTTTTTTTATAGAGTAATTATTTGGTAAATTGAAAAATTAAAGAAAAAGGAGTAAATTATGGCAACACTTGTAGAAAAATACACTAAACTTAGTGCGGAATTGTATCAACTCTGCTCACGCAAGCAGATGATTCAAAGACAATGTATTGGTCTTGGAAGAATGGAATGTGAACTTTTGAACTATCTTAATAAAATGGATGATGCTATTTCTATGAACGAATTAGCAACTCAATTAAAAGTTTCTCATAGTAGAATCACTCGTATAATTGATACTTTAGTAAAAAAGAAACTTGTTAAACGTTTTCCTTCAAAGAAAGATAGACGGAGCTGGTTAGCAGAAATCACAGATCAAGGTGAAAAAGCAAATAAGCAAACAATTCTAGATTTTCAAAGTATTCAAAAAGATCTTCTTAAAAAATTCCCGGAAGATGAAGTTGAACAGATATATGATTGTATCAAGATTTATTTAGAAAAATTTAACGAGGTTCTATCAGAAAGAAAAAAGAGTCATGCCAAATAAATCCAGTATTTCCTGGGAAGGTGGTATGTCTTTTGATGCCGAATTAAATGGTCATCATTTTTTTATAGATGCTAACGAATGTGTTGGCGGAAAAGATAAAGGACCGCGACCAAAAGGCTTATTACTTACAGCTTTAGCTGGTTGCACTGGAATGGATGTTGTTTCTATTCTCAAAAAGATGAAAATCGAAGAGTATAAGCTTAACATTGATGTAGAAGGAGACTTAACTGATATACATCCAAAATATTATTACAAAATATTAGTTAAATTTAACTTTGAAGGAAAAGAATTAAATTTGGTGAAAATAAAAAAAGCAGTTGTATTATCTGAAACTAGATATTGTGGAGTTTCCGAGATGTTTCGTAAAGCTGCAGAAATCAACACTCAAATTTACTTAAATGGAGAATTAACAGAATGAAAAGAATATTAATGTTTGCTCTCTTATTACTTTTGTTTGTACCTGCCTGTTCAAAAGAAAAAGATAGTAAAAATACTACTGGGTCATATATCGTTGAAAAATATCAACTTGAATGGTATACTAATTTAGAAAAAGCCTTGGAAATTGCAAAAATTGAAAACAAATCTGTTTTAATCAATTTCACCGGCTCAGATTGGTGTGGCTGGTGTTTTAAAATACGTGATGAGATTTTAGTGAAAGAAGAATTTAGAGAATTTGCTAAAGAAAGTCTTATTTTGGTAGAATTAGATTTTCCTAAGAAGATCAAACAAAGCGATGAAACAAAAGCATATAATAGAAAAATTATGACTCGTTTTAATATTAGGGGATTTCCTTCTATTGTGATTTTAGATGCAGATGGAAACGAATTATCTGGTAAAAATGATAGAGGACAAATAGTTGATAAAACCGGTTATCAATATGGCGGAGCAGGAAATTATGTGAAGCATATCAAAACTTTTATCGAAAAATAAAGAACTCTTAAATATTATTCCTAATAGTAAAAAAATCCATTAGAAATTAATTTCTAATGGATTTTTTTTGTCATACATCCAAGTACAAGACTTAATTCGCAACGAACAAATTGAGTATAAATCGAGAATTGTAAACGATAACAATCAAATTGTTTCAAAGTAGAGACCTGCACAAGCTCATCCTGTTTGTTATTTTGCTAGAACTCCGTAGTAATCTCAATTAGCGGTTCATATTTCACAACGAACCACTTCTTGAGTAATTTGATGTCATTTAAAATTCGTGTAATTTTTTACAAATTTGTATTAATTCGGGGTTAAATATTTTTTTCTTCATATATCACTTTCCCATTTTTTATTACAGTTTCCACATTATTAGAGCCAAAATGATATGGTAAATATTTGTAGGATGGCATATTCATTATCAAAATATCAGCATGTTTTCCTTCTTCAATACTACCAACTTTATCAGCAAGGTTTAGTGAACGAGCAGCGTTTATTGTACTTGCTGTAATTGATTCAGCAACTGTCATTTTCATCTGTAAAGTCGCTAATGTGATAATGAATTGCATACTATCACAATTGCAGCTTCCGGGATTGAAATCTGTAGCAAGAGCAATTGGAAGACCGTTATCAATCATTTTTCTTGCCGGTGCATATTTTTTCATTCCCAAACTAAATATTGTTCCAGGAAGTAATATTGGAATTACGCCAGTCTTTTTCATTGCATTGATACCTTCATCGGAAGTTGCTCCAAGATGATCAGCAGAAATAGCTCCGATTTCTGCTGCTAATTCTGCACCACCAATCGGTTCAATTTCATCAGCATGCATTCTAATTTTAAATCCTAATTCTTTCGCTCTATTTAAAATCCTTCTAGATTGCTCAATATTAAAAACATGCTTTTCACAAAATATATCACAATACTCAGCAATATTTTGTCTCTTAACTTCTGGTAACATCTCATTGATTAAAATATTAATATATTTTTCTTTATCATTTTTATATTCTTCTGGAAATTCATGAGCTCCGAGAAAGGTTGATTTTATGTCAATTGGTAGGTTTGAATTTAATCTTTTAATAACATTCAGCATTTTTATTTCGCTATCTATAGATAAACCATAACCACTTTTTGCCTCTAAAGTTGTTGTTCCTTGAGAGATAATGCGGAGAATACGTTTGTATGCCAAATCATATAATTCATCTTCTGAAGCATCTCGTACAGCCTTGATACTTGATCGAATGCCACCACCACTTTGCGATATTTCAACATACGACTTTCCTTTTATTCTCATCTCAAATTCATTTTCTCGTGAATCAACATAGACAGGATGAGTATGTGCATCTACAAAACCCGGCATTACCACTTTATTGGAAGCATCTATTACATTTTCTGATTGATAGAAGTCTAAATATTTGTTCTCATTCGATATTTTTATTATTAATCCATTATCAATAAATACATTCGTATTGTTCCTTATTTCCAAGTTGTTCATATCAACATTGTTTTGTATATTGGCTTTACTTGATAGAGTTAATAATTCTTTAGCGTTTTTTATTATTAAATCAATTTTCATTTATTCTCCTGAATTCTTTCCGAAGCTTCCATTAGAGGAATTCTCTCAGCTAAGATTCGGAAAGATAATATTTAATACATCTTTTTCATAGCCTTCCGAATCTACTTAGATAAGAAGACATTGCCAGAAAGCTTCTGAGTAGTACTATTATATTTTATTAAAGCCCTTGAAAGGGCTATGTTTGAGTTATATTTTCTTCCACACGCTAAAGCGTGTGGTTAATATGATGCTATAATTTTATGCTATAGATGTTCGCAGATGAATTGATACTCTTTAATCATAATTATCTTGAATCCAATTTTAAAT
>JAIORE010000296.1 GCA_021108315.1 Candidatus Cloacimonadota bacterium | reverse complement strand
TGAAAAAAAGAAAATATAATATTATAGATATGCTTAAACAAATTATGGTGATGCAACAAAAAGAACTACCTGAATAGTTACGATATTTTACAAAAAATTTGGTATATCAAAACCAAGTAAATTAATTTATTGACATATTTTATTGGTATAATCTTTTAAACAAAATTTAGTAATAAAAAAATTGGAGGAATAAATGAAGAGAATTACACTTTTCTTTATAGTTATGATGTTATTAGTTTTTGGATGTTCAAAAAAATCTGAAGTTAAAGCAAAAGATGTAGGTAAAAAACAAAATGTTGAGACTGAATACAAAATGTATATGCTTCAGCAAGTCCCTTTTTCTAAAAACTTAGCAGATTTAGAAAAGCTGGGAAAGGTAGATTTTGGTAAATCAGTAAAAAATTATGTAGAATATACACCAAAATCTTTAGATCGAATTTCTTTTAAACTTGGATCTGATATTGCAGATGCATTGGTTTGCTTAAAAGCTAAAGATAAAAAAAGCCTATTAAAAATAACTAAAAATCTGTTGAGCTATGGCGAAACATTAGGAATTAGCAAGGAATTTCTTGTTATGTCAATTACTTTAAAACCACTAATTGATGCTGAAAAATGGGATCAGATTGAACAAAAACTTGAAGAATATAGAGGTAGGATTATTTCCGAACTTTATAAAATGAAAAGCTTTGATTATGTCACATTGGTTCAATGTGGTGGTTGGGTTAAAGGACTGGAAGACGTAGGTTTTTTACTTTTGGAATTACCAAAAAGCGAAGAAGCCTCAAAGATTCTTTATAATAAAGTAATGATTGGAGCACTAAGCCATGATATGGGAAACCTGAATGATGATTTGCAAACAAAAGAATATATAAAAACTTCTATTTCAAATGTTAAAATACTAAGAACACTTATTTTCACTAATGAAAAAGAAACTTTTAGCAAAGACGAAATACAAAAAATGCACAAATTAGCTAAAGAGATCACAGTAGCTTTTGCAAAAGAGATATAGTTTTTAGTAAAATTAATCAAAATATTTTAAAGACCTTTACTCGAAATGTGAAGGTCTTTTTTTATAAACTTAGAACTCAGAAAATAACATAAAAAAACCGCAGAGCGGTGA
Organism: Candidatus Cloacimonadota bacterium; assembly: GCA_021108315.1. Lineage (GTDB taxonomy): Bacteria > Cloacimonadota > Cloacimonadia > Cloacimonadales > TCS61 > JAIORE01. The sequence goes on along the minus strand of JAIORE010000296.1, from coordinate 16,049 downwards.
AATCTCTTTAGCCCAAAGCGTAAGCTTTGGGAATAATGAGAAAATCAATCTAAGCTCTGTAGGAGCGACATATTAGGAGGAGATTTTGGCAAATACATTTACACAGATTTATGTGATGTTTGTATTTTCTGTAAAAAATCGGCAAAATTTAATAAAGGACAAATATGAACAAGAAATTCATAAATATCTTTCAAGTATTGTTAAATCATACTCACAAAAATTTATTATAATCAATGGAACAGAAAATCATATTCATATTTTAGTCAGTATTAAACCAAATATTTCGATTTCCGATTTAATTAAAGTAGTTAAATCAAGTTCTTCTAAATGGATAAATGAAAAGGAATGGTTTGCCAGAAAATTCACTTGGCAAAAAGGCTATGGAGCTTTTTCATATTCGTATTCACAATTGAATAAGGTAATTAAATATATCGAAAATCAAAAAAAACATCACAAATCTATTTCATTTGAAGAAGAATATAAAAAATTGTTAGATAGCTTTGCTATAGATTATGATGAGAAATATATCTTTGATTAGATATCGCTACGATGTAGCGAGAATCTGTAATATCATATCCCCGAATGCTTACACATTCGGCTACAGAAATGCCGTTTCTACGAAACTGAAAAATAGTAAAAAACCGACTTTGTTGGAAAACATTTAGAAATCAGGTAATTAATTTATGTTAATTTGGATTTTTTTGTACACTTTTAACTATCTATCTTTTATGTATTTACAAATACCAAACCTTGAAAAACGAAGAGTAAAATACTATCCGACAAAAAATAGTCTCTCGCAAAGACACGAAGAGAAAAAATAGTGAAGAAAAGAGGAATAAAATACATTTTCTTTTATCTGGTTCCAAAACTCCAGTTTGAGAACCAGATAAAAAGCTAAGCCCCTGTTTAGCAAATCCAAAATAAGAATACGAAGCGAAGGTTTCTTACTTCAGTGTGTACCCAAGCTGAAGCTTGGGTACAAGAATATAAAACGGGTCAAGTAAGAGAAGATTTTCTCCAGACGCTCAGATTTTTTGTGATTATTTTTTTGCTTTCTCTTTTATCCGTATTTATCAGCGTTCATCAGTAGTAAATTCTATTATTTTTCGTTCATAGTCTGTGGTTTATTGATTTGTAAAAAAGTATAAGGAAAAAATATGCTTACTAAAAATGAAAGTAATTTGATTAGACATGCCATTATTTCAATTTATTTACATTTCGCTAGAATTCAACACACTTCCAAAAAAGAAATTGAGATTATTAATAATATGCTTAAACCAATTTTAGGGGAAGATACAAGCCAACAAGAAATCTCCAAATTTATTGAGAAACTTTACTCTATCAGACAATCAACAAATATATTAAAAAGATATTTAAATCTATCTGATAAGATCAAACTTCTTTTAAACCTTTTCTACATAACCTATTTTCAAAATGATGATTTTAAAGTTTTAGGTGGATTAGAAATTATTAAAATTGTTGACCTTTTATATATTGATATCAACATTTATGATAAGATATTGGATATTCTGGAGAAAAAATCAGGTTATATCAATATTTCTCTGAATATTTTTATCGAAAACAGAAAAGAAGATATTTTCTCCAACCTGATTACTTTAGGAAATTTTGAACATAACGATGTTTATCTTGTTGATAAAGAAGACTCTAAAATTGCCTTTCTCGTTTTTGAAAAAATGATCTTAATTGGTTTTGAAAACTGTACTGATGTGAAATTGAATGAAGACAAACTAACTGAAAACAGATTTTATCTAATTAATGAAAAGGATATTGTTAACATTTCCAATTTAGAACATAATATTTCTCTTACTTTCAATAATATTAAAAATCTATATGAATCTTCAATCTCTCAATCACAAAAAACGATACATATATATGATGATGAAGTAAATTTTGATATCCTCTACAATGGTTGTAAAGTATTGTTATCTCTTAATCAAGGACACCTTATAATAAATGAGAAAAAAATTAAGGATAAAAAATATATCGCTTTAAATGATCAGATTATTTTTACTAATGATATTAGTGGATTGGATATTTTATGTGGAAACCTTCAAATTCATACTCAAAAGGAGAAAATTGGAGATCAATATTTAGAATCTTTTGAAAAATTCTTCCGTTTTACCAAAGAGAAAACGTCAAAGACGTTGGCAAAGTTTAAAAAAGAAGATAATAACGTATTTATTGAACCGGTTCGGAAAGATATTTTTCTGAATAATCGGTCATTAACTGAAAAGACTGAATTCTTTTTAAACAAAGATATAATTTCTTTTGAGAAGAAAAATTTAAAAATCAATAAATACTTTGAAATCTTAAAAATTGAATATGAGATCAATGAATTGAAGATTTCAAACCTGTTCCATTCTTTTAAAGATGGTCACAAAGCTCTGGATGGTGTTAGTTTTAGCATAAAGAAAAACAAATTAATGGCAATTATCGGACCAAGTGGAAGCGGAAAAACAACTCTTCTCAAAACTTTGATAAAAGATATAATTCCCAACGAAGCTCAGATGAAAATTGATAATTATGATTTGTACACCAACTTCAATTTTTTCCAAAAATATATCGGATATGTTCCCCAAGATGATCTTTTGTTCAGCAATTTAACCGTTTATGAAAATCTTTATTTTAATGCACGATTACGGCTTTCACATATTAATGATAGAGAAGAAATAGATAAGAGAATTACCAATATTTTAAAGCAGATCAGGCTTGATGAGAAGCGAAATACAAAAGTGGGAGATGTTTTACATAAATCTCTCAGTGGTGGACAGAGAAAGCGTCTAAATGTAGCTTTGGAGCTACTTGCTGATCCTCTGATCATTATCCTTGATGAACCAACTTCAGGATTATCATCAAAAGATTCGGAAAAATTGATCAATATGTTAAATGAGTTGAAAGAACAAGGAAAAATAATCATTGCCACGATCCATCAACCAAATTCCGACATTTTTCAAAAATTTGATAAAATACTCTTTTTAGATAAAAATGGAACGCAAGTTTTTTATGGGAACACAAGCGAAGTTTTTGACTACTTTGATGATGAACTTAAGCAATTAGATATTGCTAATGAAGAATTAAATTCAAAAAAAAATCTAAGAATGCCTGAATATCTATTTGACATATTAGAATATCCCATTGAGGAATTTGCCAGTAGTTTTAAATTGAGTAATGATAAATCTCAAATTGAAAATCGAAAATTTCCTCCAAAATATTGGAAAGAAAAATTTAATAAAGCAAAGTTATTTGAATTGATCAGTAAAAAAGAAACATATATTAGTAAGCAGATACATGATTCCGTTGATGAAACAAAACTTTCTAAATCAAAACTTACAACCAAAGAGCTTGTAACTCAATTCTATTATATTTTAAACAGAAATTTAAAAAACAAATTAACTAATCAGATAAATCTTATGATAACTTTTGTTGTTGCACCAATTTTATCTTTTTTAGTCTCATTTATTCTTAGATTCAATCAACCGGAAACAGTTTACACTTTCTATGATAACGAGAATATTTTTATGTTTATCTTTATTTCAATAATTATCTTCATTTTTCTGGGATTAGCTAATAGTTTAGATGAAATTTTATCAGAAAAAAGGATCATTTTGCGAGAGAAAAAATTAAATATAAAAAGTCTTCCTTTTTTAATTTCAAAAAATATTACTTTAGCTCTCTTTACACTTATCCAGAGCATACTTTATATGATATTTGCAGTCTTTATTTTAAAAATCTACGGAGCGTTCATTGTTTATACATTATTTTTATTTTTATCTGGAGTGATCGGTTTTTCTATTGGATTATTAGCTTCATCATTTATTCAGGATCGAAAAGCTGTGATTAATATTCTTCCTTTAGTACTTATTCCTCAGATTATGTTTGCAGGAGCAGTTATTAAGTTTGAAAAGATGAATTCACGATTGAAGATTAATCCAAATTCTACAATACCGGAATTTTGTGAATTGATTCCGGCAAAGTGGTTAATGGAAGGATTAGTCGTTTCACAGGCAAAACTTAATTTTTATGATATTAAATTGAACAAAATAAATAATTATAGAAAAAAAGTTACAACATCTGAAAATCGAAAAATTTCTAATTATAAAATGAATGAATTTATTAAAAAATATGATTCAAAAAAATATAGAAACTCAGAAATAAAAAAAGCTGTTGATAATCAAGATGGCGAATCAATTCTAAATAGGAAAAATTATTTTCTTTCCAGCAAAAAAAAGATATTTGGTAGTGATTGTACTACAGCTCATTACAATATTATTATAATTTTACTTATGATTTTAATAATAAATTTGATTACATATATAAAACTAACTTATTTTTATGATGAAGGATAAATCTTATGAATATTTTTGTGAGAAAAAATGATAACGATCTTCTAAAATATTTAAATACTGACGAAATGACAAAGGTTCAACCATTTCAATCTATTTTAGAATACAATGATGATGAAATTATCTTCTCTATTAATGACAAAGGAAGAGATATTTACTTAGTAATTGTAGGTTCACTTGAACTCTGGGTTCAGAAAAATGAAAATGAAAAGATTACTATTGATACTATTTATGAAGGAGAATTTGTAGGAGAACTTAATTTTGCTATAAACTTACGAAGACATATGAATCTTTCGACAAAAGGTAAAACCCGTTTAATAAAATATCCCTATTCCCAGCTTTCTAAATTGATGAAAAAAGAACCTCAAATTGCTGCGAAAATACACGCTGCCATAAATGATTCAATGGCAGATAAAAATATTCGTATCACTCAAAGATTGTAGAAGAGAGAAGATAGGTAAAAGGGAAAAGGAAAAAGGGTAAAGGAAGAAGGGGAAGGGAATAGGAATAAACTAATATGAGCATCTATAGACAACTAAATACAAATCCATTGTTTAAATATCTCAACGAAGATGAATTAAAAAAGATTGCTGAGATTGAACAAAGTGAGAGCTACAAAGACAATGATCCAATCTTTTCTTTGGGAGATCGTAATCGTGATATAATGATAATCCAAAAAGGAACTGTTGCAGTATTGATAATAAACGAAAATGGTGAAGAAGTAAATGTGGCTTCTCTGCCGGAACGTGAGATAATTGGTGAATTAAATTTTGTAATTCCAGTACGACGTTCTGCAAATGTCAAAGCCATCCAAAATGTAGAGATTTGTCGCCTTCCCTATGATAAATTTACAGAACTTCTCAAAAGTGAACTTGTAGTAGCTTCGAAAATCTTCACCGCTATAAATAATTCACTTGCAGAAAAATTGATGAGAACGATAAATAGATATATTGAAAAAAATCAGTAGAACCCGGAATTGAATAATTAAAATTTAATATTGAAAATTTCTCGGTATTCTTTATAGTTAGTTGTTGATAAGAGGAAATTATGAAATTCATAACATATTTTAAAACTAAGTGGTTTAAGGTTATTATTTTTGCATTAATAATAATTCAAACAATAACGTTTAAGCAAGAAAATTCCAAACAAAGCTTTGCTATAACTTCTCAAAATAGTGATTTCTTTCTAAAAAAGAAAAACTATTCACCCGAAAGAGAAGGAATTGGATTTACTATTTATGATTTACAACTGTATTTTCCAGAGTTTGTATCAAAATTACACCATGAAGCTGAAATTCCAAGTATAGATGAAGTAATTTTTGATAATCTTGGTATAAAGACTAAGGATAACTTCAAAAATAATAGAGCAAACTCGCAAGATGCTTTAGAAATAATAAGTAGCAATTATGATTTAATTTCAATAGTCACCTATGGAAACCTGACAAATGAAATATTTAATAAAATCAATAATATGTCTTTTACTAAGACTGATACAACTTCTTTGGGTGAAAAGAACAATCAGATCTTTATTGAAAAAGATGATGATAATATAAATAGCGTAAATTTGTCCATTGATGGGTTGCACTTCAAAGAATCACTAATTGATGATTTAGAAATAATTGATGAGATAAAATCGTTATTATTAAAAAATGAAAAACAGGATTCTTTATTAGTTCGTTTTAAAATAGATGAAGAATATTATGAATATTACGAATTCCCCAAAACAGCTTTTAACAACCTTTTCAATGCAAATCTTGGTGTATTTTCTATTTTTACTCAAGTACTGTTTTACAAGATAATTTATTTTCTTATCATCGTCTCAATCTCTTTTATTTTTACAGATAAATTGAAAACCTTTCGAAAAGAGGTCGAGAAAGTCATTTTTTTTTACTTGATTTTCTTTCTAATATATATCAATATTGGAAAATTAGTTTTAATTCCATTTTCATTAGATATTAATCAAAATATTTTATCAATGATCGGTATATTAGAGCTTCATCTAATTTTTTTATTAGTTTGTCTAATACCAAAACCATTAAAAAGATATAGTAAAATTAAATATTTTTTATGGATTTTACCAATTATAATTTACTTTTTCAAAAATTTTATGTTTATTTATTTTGTTTTGATTTTTATTATATTTACTATGCAAATAAAAAGAGAATCACGATTTCAAAGAAAGATTAGAAGAAGTTGGTTAAAAATTGGATTTTTACCATTACCTATTGGTATAATATTACTTACCACAGCAATATTTGTAAAAAATAAATTTGCTTTAAATATCCAAGAAGATCCCTTTAATATGGCAATTATAATGTTAATTGTTATATTATATGCATTTATGAGTCTATTGTTGCCTTTTTTTACTTTTTTATTCTCTTTTATAAAATTTGATTTCAAAAAATATGTTAAGATTAGAAGTTTCGTATATTTTACACTCATATTTATATTTTTTTTCTTAATTTTGAGATTATTACTTCTTAGATATTTTCACATTCCATCGGTTATTACAATAGTAATATCATATTTTCTGGCTTTACAATTTCATAAAAAAGTAAAATTTTTGCATCCCTTACCCTTTGATAAAACTAAAGAAATTGCAAACTATCTTACTGAAGCATTTGGCAAGCTTTCTCTTGAAGAGTTGTTTAAATATTCTCAAATGTTTCTCTCAAATAGATTTAAAATCAAAAAATTTGCTTATATATCAGATCAAAAAATGCTTGGTTTTGAATTTACAAAAAGGATGCAATTGATAAATAAACTCCCTAATAAATATGATTATTTTAATCTTGATATTGAACGAATCAATGAATCTGATGAATCATTACCATTCCCTGAAGAACCAAATGAGGATGAAATCAAACTTTTTTATCCAATTAGAAATGATAATAATGAAATTGAAGCACATATTTGTATCGGAGACGCAGGAAAACTATTTTGGACTCAGGAAGAAGCAGATTTCATCAAGGATATTACTAAAATATTTAATAAAACTCTAAACAATATAAAATTGAATAAAACATTGAGAGAAAAACAAGTATCTTTGGAAAAAGAGCAAGAGGAAAAAAGAGTTCAAGAATTATATGCAGAAGAACTAGAAAGCAAAAACATTCAGATTAATGAGGAAAAAAAGAAACTTACAGATTCTATAGAATATGCATCTCTTATCCAAGATTCAATACTTCCCAGAGAAGAAGATATGTTTAAATATATCAAAGATTTCTTTATCATCTGGAAACCAAGAGACATTGTAGGAGGAGATTTCTACTGGTTTTTTCCGATTCCAGACAGCAAAAACTACATAATTTCCGTAATTGATTGCACGGGTCACGGAGTTCCGGGTGCTTTTATGAGTATGACTGCAAATAGTATTCTCAATAATATTGTTCGGGAAAAGAAAATTTATGAACCGGATAAAATCCTCAATCTCTTACACAAAGAAATCCGCTACACACTACGTCAGCAATCCAAAGAATCGCAGCAAGATGGAATGGATTTGAGTTTGTGCTTAATAGATGTGGAATCTCAGAAAATTCATTTTGCAGGAGCAATGCAATCAATTTATTTCGTAGGAAAAAGGAGAAAGGGAAAAGGAGAAAGGGAGAAGGAAATTGAGAGAATTCGGGGAAACCGTTTTTCAATTGGTGGAAAGCAGAAAGAGGAAGAACGTCTTTTTACGAAGCATATAATTCAATTTAATTCTGGAGACAGCATTTATCTTTTAAGTGATGGACTTCCAGACCAAAAAGTTAGAATTAACGGTAAGGAACAAAGATTAAAAACCAAACGAGTTTCTGAAATGTTTTTAAAATATTATTCACTTTCTATGAAAAAGCAAAAAGATAATATTGAAGAAGAATTAGCAGAATTGCAAGGTAAAATTGAACAGCGAGATGATATTGTGATGGTAGGAGTAAATTTGTAGGAAATTGCCTGAACCGCTGATTTTCACTGATTAAATGATTTCGTGGATTTTTGTAATATGTGGAATCATTGTAATCTGTTTAATCTGTGGTGCAGATAGAAAATTTTGCACAGCGGGATGATATTAAAGTTTTGGGATTGAAGATGGAGTAAATATGACTTTTCTGGAAGCAATAAAGCTTTTAATTGGTAACTATTCTTTTTCGGAAAGATTTATGTTTAGTGGATTCTTTGCACATATTGTTGTTATAATATTTCTAATTCTTCTTATAATTGGCATAAAATTAGTTTTTAAATCAAAAAGTAGAAAAAAATTCTGGATTTATTCAATATTTATACCATTACCTTTTTTATTTGGAGTTTTTGGATCGTTCTTCGGTTTAGCAAAAACAATTCAAAGTATCCCATATATACTTTCTGAAAACATTGATAAAATTAAGATAGAAAATATTAATTTAATGTATATTTATGGTATTAGAAATTCGTTAGGTCCAATCTATATTGGAGGATTAGAAACATTAGTGTTAATAATTTTATTTCTTATTTCTTTGAATAAACAAGAGAAAAAAATGGAGAATATAATTTTAGAAAGAACAAATGAGTTATCAAATGCTAATAAAGAAATGGAAGAACAAAGTATTTTAATTATTGAGAAAAATACAAAACTCACAGATTCAATAGAATATGCTTCTTTAATCCAAAACTCAATCCTACCAAGAAACGAAGAAATCTCCCAATACATCAAAGACTTCTTCATCATCTGGAAACCAAAAGATATTGTTGGAGGAGATTTTTACTGGTTCTTTCCAATTCCAAATAGCCAAAATTACATTATTTCTGAAATAGATTGTACTGGTCACGGAGTTCCAGGAGCTTTTATGAGTATGACTGCAAATAGTATTCTCAACAATATCGTAAGAGAAAAGAAAATCTATGAACCGGATAAAATCCTCAATCTTCTCCACAAAGAGATTCGCTACACACTACGTCAGCAATCCAGAGAAGCACAGCAGGATGGAATGGATATTAGTATTTGTTATATTGATGTTAATTTTCAGGAAATACATTTTTCAGGTGCAATGCAACACCTTTATTTTATAAAAAAAGGAGATAGGAGAAAGGAAATAGGAAAAAGGGAAATTGAGAGAATTCGAGGAAATCGTTTTTCAATTGGTGGGAAACAGAAAGAGGAAGAACGGATTTTTACAAAACATACAATTCGCTACGATTCTGGGAATATCATTTACCTTTTGAGTGATGGACTTGCTGATCAAAAAGTTAGAATTGATGGTAAAGAAACCAGACTAAAGATCAAGCGAGTGAAAGAAATGCTTTTGAAATATTGTTCACTTCCAATGGCAGAACAGAAAAAGAAAATTGAAGAAGAATTAGCAGAATTGCAAGGTGAAATTGAACAACGAGATGATATTGTGATGGTAGGAGTAAAATTGTAGAAAATTGTCTGAACCACTGATTTTCACGGATTAAATGATTTCGCTGATTCGTTAAAATCTCGAGTCGAGTTTTGCAAAAAAGATTAGCTTTTAATAACAAAGAATTTATAGTTTATAAGGAAATTATAATGTAACATAACTCCCAAAACCCGACTCGGGATTTTAAAAAACGTAATCTGTTTAATCTGCGGTGCAGATAGAAAATTTTGCACAACGGGATGATATTGCAGTGCTCGGAGTAAAATTATGAGAAATAGTGAAACAGATTTAACAAATTGTACATATCTCTTAGAATTAATTAATAATCACGTAAAAGTTCTATTTCGATCTGAAAATAATAATAGAACTTTCATAAAAGATATTGAAACTTTTCACAAACAGAGTGAATCAATACGAATTGATAGTGAAAATATTGATTTGGATGAGAGTTCAAAGCTGTTTATTGATTCTACTAATTTCAAGATAGAGAGAGTATTTACAATAAGTAATTCTGAAAAAAGCATTAAAGAGATTAATAATGTTATAAATAGAATTACAGGCGTCATAATGACTGATTATGTGTTATTTGATAATGACAATCCACAAAATAATCTTGAAATTATTAGTAGAATTAAATTTACTCAATCAAATGTTTTGTTCTTATACAGATTATTACCAAATGCTATTACTTGGATATTTCATATATTTTATGATATGGTAACTAAAATAAACTTGATTGATTATAGACTAAATCAAACATTAAATGTGTTTTTTATTGGTGCTGAAAAAGATTATGTTCATTTCAAAGATTTTGATTCAAGTATAATCAAGTTTCATTTTATAGATATTCCGGCTGAGGTCTCCTCAATAATTTTTTTCAGCAAATTATCTTCCTCTCTTTTTAAATATAAGTGCTTAACTTTCCCTGATTTCTATATAAATAATCAAATCATACAAACATATCAATCATTGAATATTGTCCAAAATCTTAGAGGTGCTTTCCAAAAATATGCAGAAATGACAAAGGATAATTTTGTTGTTATGTTTGAGTTAAATAAAGAATTAATTATGTTTAGCTCAATAAATAAAGTTACAATGTTTGAAATTTTTTCGATTTACAATTTACAAAAAGAACTATTAGATTATATAAACAAGAATAACTTAGACAACGAAAATTCTTTTGAGAATATTTTATTAAATTCCATTATAAATGAGACAAATTTAAATTTTGAAAATCCAGCAATTGAATTCGATTATTTTACACAACTTTCAATTTTTGCTTTTAATAAATTCTTTTCAGTTTATGAATCTGATAACAGCAATTTTAAAAAAATTTTGCATTTAGGAGATCAGAAAAAAGGTAAAAGAATATATGTCGCTGATAGTAGTAAAATTCATTTATTTGATATTAATGAAATAATAATTGGAGGAGATTTTTTTGAAAATCTTGATAGAGAACACATTTTTGAATATATAAGCTCATTTTTTGAATTTGGTGGTATTACAAAGATTCTAAAATTAGATTCGAACAATTTTCTTATAGAAAGTATTGAAAATGAGATATGTGATTTAGAATTGTACTTAAAAAACTCCGGTTTTCTTTTAACTCCAATAATGAATTTTAAAAAAGAAACTAAAATTCTTTCTATTGAGGAAGTAACAAGTAACAATAAATTAGGCTACCAGAGTGGTGAAGATTATTTTTTATCTGAAGGTAAATATCGTTTTTCAATCGAAAACTCAAAGCTATTTGGGATACATTCTAATTATTTTGAGATTGAAAGTAACTGTTCTATTTTGATAAATCTGAAATTAAAACCAATTGTAAATTCCACTCAAATTTATGAAAATTTAAAAAATATTTATCCTACTATAACAAAATTCAACAAAGAATATTTTCCTAAAATGAACAAACATAATTTTGATATCAATTATGAATTAAAATCAAATTCGATTAGTCTTGTTGAAAAAGGAGATTTTGTTAATGAAGATACTGCAATTTTTGAGAATATAAATATTTTATCATCAACAAGAATCATTAATATTGGAAGCTATGTTAGTTCAAAATTTGAAAAAGATAGTCTTTTGATTAACGAAAACGATTTGATCGAAAAAAATCAAACAATTTATAAAAGTAAACACGGTAATGTAGCTTCAAGATATAGAGGAATTGTAAAACAAATATTTTCTTCCGGTATGATTGTAATTGAAGAACAGAATATTTATGCTTTTGAACCTGTGATTCTGAACGTTGCAAAAAAGTTGGTAATAAATCCCAAAAATATTCATGTTTATTTAAATTTTCATATGGGAGATTATGTTGAGACAGGAAATATACTTGCAAAAAGAGGTTTTCAAGGAAACAATTCAGTTTTCTATTCTCCCTGTCATGGTTACATTTCAGAAATAAACAAAGATGGAACAGTTGTTTTATTTTTTGAAAAAAAAGCTAAAAAAGTGCAAAGTTCAATTAAAGGAATGGTTAAAGAGATTATTGATAAAGAAAGAATTATTCTAACTGGAGAAGGAACTGTAATAAATTGTTTTATGGGAATTGGAGAATCAGCTTTTGGGAAATTAGTCATATTGAATGATAATTCAGATTTGAAAAATTTTGGTAGAAACAATATTGTTTATGTCAATAGAACTTTTGACTATGATATTTTCATTGAATTGCAAAAAAGGAAAGTAAATGGGATAATAGTATCTTTTTGTGATTTTCAAGTTTTGAAAAATATATATACTCTCAACTGCCTATCAGATATATGGAATAAGAGCAAAGATTTTCCTACATTATTTATTTTAAATAATTTTATCGAACAAAAAATAGATATTGAAATCCAAGAATATTTATATTCAAGAGTTTCTTCCATAATTTCAATTTTCCCAAATAATGGTTTTTTTGAATCAAAAATCTTCTTTTCGAAAGATATTTTTACTGAATCCGTTGTAGAAAAACGAACTGAAGAACTTTATAAAAAATATACTGATATAAATGAAGCAAATCAACATATTTTAGAAAGTATTCAATATGCTTCCTTAATCCAAAACTCAATCCTTCCCAGAAATGAAGAACTCTCTCAATACATCAAAAAATATTTCATAATCTGGAAACCAAAAGATATTGTTGGAGGAGATTTTTACTGGTTCTTTCCAATTCCAAATAGCAAAAATTACATTATTTCTGAAATAGATTGTACTGGTCACGGAGTTCCGGGAGCTTTTATGAGTATGACAGCAAACAGTATTTTAAACAATATCGTTCGAGAAAAGAAAATCTATGAACCGGATAAAATCCTCAATCTTCTTCACAAGGAAATCCGTTATACACTGCGTCAACAATCCAGAGAAGCCCAGCAGGATGGAATGGATATTAGTATTTGTTATATTGATGTAACTTTGCAGGAAATATATTTTTCTGGGGCAATGCAACACCTTTACTTATTAAAAAAAGGAAAAAAGGAAAAAAGGAAAAAAGGAAAAAGGGAAGGGAAGAAAGGAGATAGGAAACGGGAAATAGGAAATAGGGAAAAGAAAATAGAGAGAATTCTCGGAAATCGTTTTTCTATAGGTGGAAGACAGAAAGAGGAAGAACGGATTTTCACAAAGCATACAATTCATTACAATTCCGGTGACAATGTTTACCTTTTGAGTGACGGACTTGCTGATCAGAAAGTAAGAATTGATGATAAAGAAACCAGATTGAAAATCAAACGAGTAAAAGAAATACTTTTGAAATATTGTTCACTTCCTATGAATGAACAAAAAGAGAAAATTGAAGAAGAATTAGCGAAATTGCAAGGTGAATTGGAACAACGGGATGATATAACAGTATTGGGAATTCGTTTGATATAAGATTAAAATACAAACAAGGTAATTTTTATTAATCTTTATATAGTAAATATTTGTGGACAAACTCTAAAAAATATTGTTCACTTCCAATGAAAGAACAGAAAGATAAAATTGAGGAAGAATTGATGGCATTACAAGGTGGTATTGAGCAACGGGATGATATTGCTGTTTTGGGAGTTAAACCTTTAAAATAATCATCTGAACTACTGGTTTTCACTGATTAATTGATTTCGAGAATTTTTATAACTTGTGCAATTTGTTTAATATGCGGTACTGATAGAAAAAATTGAACAAAGAAGCGATATTGTAGTGCTAGGAGTCTAATTGTAACAAATTTAATAGAATCGTGGAGAAGCTTTGATAAACTACAAATCAATTTTTGATATAACTCATAGAATAAGTGAATCATTGTGTAAAAATATCAAAATCTGATAAATTAGTGTGTGAAAATGGGGAATTTCAAATTATTAATCGGGAGAATTATTTATTGTTTATTCAAAAAAGATTTGAGAATAATTATAAATAAAAAAAAACTCCACAAGATTGTATTGAGGTAAAATGATGGAAGAAAATATTAAAGAATTGATTGGAAAACTTGAAACTACAACAGAAAGAGAACAAATAATCTATAGTCTTAAGATTGGAGATTTTTTCAAAAAAAAACGTGAGTTCTCAGAAGGTTTGAAATATTATTTAAATGCTCTTGAACAAGCAGAAAAGTTAAATCTTAATTTGCTTACTGCAAAATGTATGACAAAATGTGGTATTTCATACAGAGTTTTAAACCAATATGATCAGTCGCTCAAATACTATTCTTTGGCAATTCAAATATTTGAATCATTAAACTCAAACTTCGATCTATCACAAGCTTATCTCAACTGTGGAACTGTTTATTGGAAACTCGGAAATTATGCAAGATCGTTAGAGTTTTATTTTTCCAGTCTAAAAATCAAAGAAAAATTAGATGAAAAAATAGGAATTGCAAGTTGTTATAATAATATTGGATTAGTTTATTGGAAACTACATAATAACGAAAAAGCTTTGAATTTTTTTTTCAAAGCTCTAAAAATAAAAAAGGAATTTGCCGGAAAAGAAAGTATAGCAATAACATACAATAATCTGGGAAATATTTTTTATGATCAAGATAATATGAAAAAAGCAGTAATAAATCATCAAAAGTCATTAGATATCTCTATTGAAATATATGATAAAGATGGTGAAGCATCCTCTTTAAATAATTTAGGAGCAGACTATAAAAAATTAAATAAACTTAAAAAATCATTGAGTTATTATTTTCAATCTCTGGATTTGAAATTACAACTTAAAAAAATTGAAAGTTCTGCTAATACTTATAAAAATATTGGTAAAATCTTTCATTTACAAGGAAAAACCGAGGACGCTTTAGAATATTTACACAAAGCTTTACATATCCATGAAGGAAATAAATCAAAATTAATTATTAAAGATTGTTACTTTGAATTATCTGAAATATATGAAATAAAAGGGGACCTAATTTTAGCTCTAAAATTTCTTAAAAAGTATCTTGAAGTGACAAAAACCATCCGTGATGATATTGACTTCAAAAAAATTGCCGATATTGAAATTGAAATAATCAAGGAAAAAAATCAGAAATTATCAGAATTAAATAAAAAAATCCTTGATTCAATAGAGTATGCATCACTTATCCAAAATTCAATCCTTCCCAGAAACGAAGAACTCACCCAATACATCAAAAATTATTTCATAATCTGGAAACCAAAAGATATTGTCGGTGGAGATTTTTACTGGTTCTTTCCAATTCCAAAAAGTAAAAACTACATCATTTCAGTAATAGATTGTACCGGTCATGGAGTTCCGGGAGCTTTTATGAGTATGACAGCAAACAGTATTTTAAACAATATTGTTCGAGAAAAGAAAATCTATGAACCGGATAAAATTCTGAATCTTCTGCATAAAGAAATTCGTTATACCCTGCGTCAACAATCCAGAGAAGCACAGCAGGATGGAATGGATATTAGTATTTGTTATATTGATGTAGATTTGCAGGAAATACGTTTTTCCGGTGCAATGCAACACCTTTATTTATTAAAAAAGGGAAAAAAGGAAGAATGGAGAAATGGAGAAAGGGAAGAGAAAATCCTTACGGATCTTTCTGATTCTCCACAATGCTCGCTAAATACAATAAAAGGAAATCGTTTTTCAATTGGCGGGAAACAGAAAGAGGAAGAACGGATTTTCACAAAGCATACAATTCATTACAATTCCGGCGACAGTGTTTACCTTTTGAGTGACGGACTTGCTGATCAGAAAGTAAGAATTGATGATAAAGAAACCAGATTGAAAATCAAACGAGTAAAAGAAATACTTTTGAAATATTGTTCACTTCCTATGAATGAACAAAAAGAGAAAATTGAAGAAGAATCAATGACCTCCAGTCGAACTGGAGGTTTGAAATATGTGAACCGCTGAAAGCG
>JAIORE010000128.1 GCA_021108315.1 Candidatus Cloacimonadota bacterium | reverse complement strand
CATAGTTGATGTAGTGCCTGAGCTCTCAAACCCTTTAGTAGAGCTGCTTCTTTTTTAAAATGCGAAAGGTAGGTTAGTATTTCTTGTTTGAACGCAGAGCATAGGAACAAGGCAAAGAAATTCATCCAACTGTCCTTCTCTTAAATCTAAGAGAAGGAATATAAGAAAAGCAGGAAGATCAAGATAAAAGTCATCCCGCTTTCTGCACTTAAATCAATATTTTAGTGCAGGGAGAGGGAATGAGGGAGAGTTTGAAGAAGAAGATAAAGAGAAGTAAGAATCTTACTTCTCTTACTTAAATGATAATCTATAATCTGTAATTATAGTTATCTTGGAAATAAATTATATCAGAGTTCAGACAGTTATTTACTATATCTGTTTGAACTCTGTTTTATTATTAAGCAACTATTTTGATTTGTTTATTTTTCTTCCTCTTTTTTTTCATTATTCACTATTTAATAAAGTATACAGGCTTTCCTTCAACCTTGTGAATCCCGTGCTTTTCTGTTAATTTTACCTTTTCACCGTTTAGAACCTGCTCATAAAAATATTTAAGGCTTTCATTACCTTTATGTTTTTTCTTCATATAATATTTATGTAGTACACCTGTTTGGGAAAGATCAAGATAAACAGCTTTCTTGGATAACGTGTATTCTCCATTGAACATAGATTTCAGTTTTTGACCCAACCTTATCTTATTATTAATAGCTTTAGCAGAACTATGTAGAACAGGATCATTGTTGTTAATTGTTATATAAATATTGTCACTTTCACTGATTTTATCAACCCATTTATGATGGTTTTCGGTATCAACATCAGCAGCATTTAAGAGAATTGTATTAAAGAGATTAGCAAACTCCTTTCGATTAGAAGTTTCCACAAAAGTTTTGAAAACAATATTTCCCATACTATGAATCAATAATGAAGGGTTGATACTTTTGTATGTTTCCGGATTTTCTTCTTTGAACTTTTTCAAATCTTTGAATATCTTTATCAGATCTTTTCCGGCTTGAATAGCCTCTTCATCAGGATATATCTTACTCTTTTCCCAAGTAGGCCAATGAAAGAGAATCACTTTGGCAGAATAATCTTTCTCAAGTTCAGGAACACGTTTCTTAATTGCCTTTTGAGGGTGATTACCATGTCCATGAATAAAGAAAATAAGGTTATCGTATTTAGGATTATCCTGTATAACTTGTGCTAAGCTATCAATTGCTGTGGGAAAATCTTCAATAGAATATTCGATTCCCTGATTCAAAAGAATTTTGCTCTCTGCAAAAGCTGTTAAAATAATAAAGCAAAGTCCTATTAATATAGGAACATTTTTTATAAATCTCAATACTTCTCCTGATGCAATTTAGTATCATATTTCAAACATTCTTGTATTATTCTCTGTGTACTCTGTGCTCTCTGCGGTAAGTATCTTTTTGTTCGTTGCTAAATCTTTTTCATTTTTAGTTCAAATGTGTAAGAATTTAACTTTTCTCAATCTCCATCATCAAGTTAGACATCTCAATTGCACTAATTGCAGCATCCCAGCCTTTGTTACCAGCTTTTGTGCCAGCTCTCTCAATTGCTTGTTCGATCGTATTAGTGGTTAAAATTCCAAAAATTACAGGAACATTATTATCCAAGCTCACTTTTGCGATTCCTTTTGTAACTTCTGCACTCACATAATCAAAATGTGGAGTAGAACCTCGAATTACAGTTCCCAAACAAATTATTGCCTTATATTTTTTTTGTTTTGCTAATTGCTGTGTGATAAGGGGAATTTCAAAAGCACCGGGAACCCAAATTACATTAATTTCACTTTCTTGGATTTCGTGCCTAACCAAGCAATCAATGGCTCCTGATAATAATTTTTGAGTTATAAACTCGTTAAATCTACTAACTACGATAGCAAATTTAAGATCTTTTCCTACCAGATTTCCTTCAATTTTTTTGTACATGATTTCTCCTATATTTATATTGCTTAAAATGATTTCAACAAATGTCCCATTTTTTCTTTCTTTGTTTTCAAATAAAATTTATTCGAACAAGTTGGCTCTATCTCTATTGGAAAACGCTCAACCACACTTATTCCATTCTTCTTCAGATCAGATACTTTGATAGGATTATTTGTAAGGAGGTTTATTTTATGGAGTTTGAAAAATTTCAATATCCTTGCAGCTACTTCAAAATCTCTTAATTCGGGTTCAAATCCTAATTCGAGGTTTGCTTGTACCGTATCTGCTCCTTTTTCTTGAAGTTCGTATGCTTTTAACTTATTCAACAATCCAATCCCTCGTCCTTCTTGACGTAGATAGATCAAAATTCCCTCTCCAAGATCTTCAATTTGACGCATGGCTTCGTGCAATTGAGTACCGCAATCACACTTCTCAGATCCGAAAACATCTCCAGTAAAGCATTCTGAATGAACTCTAACCAAAATAGGATCAGGGGCATTTTCTATATTACCTTTCACCAGTGCCAAATGAGGTTCAACAAATTTACTGTCTTGGAAAGCATAAAGCATAAAATCACCAAATTTGGTTGGTAACTTAACTTTTGATGAGGGCTTCAGGATATTTTCTGCACTTTTTCTATATTCAATTAAATCTTTGATAGAAATTATCTTCATCTCCCATTCTTTTGCTAATTCTTTCAATTTAGGGAGTCGAGCCATTTTACCATCATCACCGATTATTTCACATATTACTCCGAAAGGTTTTAAGCCAGCTAATCTTGCTAAATCTACTGCCGCTTCCGTATGACCTTCCCTCTCCAAAATCCCATTTTCTTTGGCTCTGAGTGGGAAAATATGACCGGGAGCCTTAAAATCTTGAGAATTTTCTTTAGTTAATTCCAATATTGTAGTTGCTCTTTCAAAAGCAGAGATACCAGTTTTTGATGACTTGTGATCTACACTTATTGTAAAAGCTGTTTCGAAAGTGTCTGAATTTTTTTCTACCATCTGAGGAAGATTAAGTTTCTTTAACGATGAATTAAGCATAGGAGCACAAACAAGTCCCTTACCTTTAGTTATCATAAAATTTACAGCTTTGGGAGTGATTTTTTCAGCAGCGATTACCAAATCACCCTCATTTTCTCGGTTTTCATCATCTACCACGATGATCATTTTCCCATTTTTGATATCTTTGATAGCATCGACTATTTTATCTAACATTTTATTTACTCCTTTGATAACTCTCTGCTAAACCTTGAAAAAGTTTACAAGTAAGACTCTCGCTCTTAAACTTTTTCAAGGTTTCCCACACAAGTAAGACTCTCTCCTATACTATTTCAAGGTATCACACACAATTTTCTCTTTTCTCTGTGCTCTCTTTGTTCTCCGTGGTTAGTTTTTTACTCTTTTCTTAATTTGTGGTTTCATCTTTATAGTTCTGAAGAAAACCGTTTTGCCCAAGAAAATCCATACTAATATTTTTAGTCTTTCCTTTTTTATTCATAAAATTAAAAATATACTTTCCCAGAATATCTGTCTCAATATTTATTTCATCACCAACTTTTTTGAATTGCAGAGTAGTATTTTGATATGTGTGGGGAATAATTGATAATTCACAAATATTCCCTGCCAATTTTGCGATAGTAAGACTAATTCCATCAATACTAATTGATCCTTCTTGAATCAGGAATTTTGAAGTATCCTGAGATAGCTTTATCCTAAAAATGAAATCCTGTTTACTTCTATAAATCTCAATAATACTACCAATTCCATCAATATGCCCACTAACGAAATGACCTCCAAAGCGAGATTTCATTTGCATTGCTGGTTCCAAATTGACCATTGACCCGGTCTTTAAATGTCTCAAAGCAGATTTTTCTATAGATATCGGCATTACATCAGCAGTGAAAGTTGTTTTTGATAAATTTGTGACGGTTAGGCATAATCCATTTACAGCAATGCTATCACCAATTTCTGTGAAATCTAATATTTTGCTACACTCAATTTCTATAACAAACATATTTCCACTTTCTTTAAGGCTGTGAACTTTACCAATTTCTGCAATTAATCCCGTGAACATCAATTCTCCTTTCTAATCGGATAGCATACAATCTGAATATTACCATCAAGTTGTTGAACACTATCAAACTCAAATCTCAAAGCTGAACTAAGTTTTTTTATATTGAAATTTCCAGCCCAGTGGATTCCATTTTTTCCAATTACCAAAAGTGCAAGAAAGAGGTATAATTTATCAACTAGATTTTGTTTCAAAAAACTATTGTAAACTCCACTGCCACCTTCGAGAAGCAAACTCGTAATCTCTTTTTTCCCAAGTTTTATTAGTAATTCATCCAAATCAAGGCTGTTTTCTTTTTTATTAAGCATTATTATTTCAATACCGGAATTGATGAATTTAGTTGCTTTCAAAGTGTTGTTACTATTATTATTACAAACAATAATGAGTGGTTTTTCTGTAGAAAGTTTGTAGGCTTTCATCTCAATAATTTTTTTTAAGGAAACATCAAGTTTGGGAATGATTACGATTTTCTGTGGATCAGAATATTTATTTGGAATTCTCACATCTAATGATGGATTATCAAGAAGCAAAGTGTTTTTACCTATGATTATAGCATCGCATTTGTTTCGTAAAGCATGGCTTTTTTCTCGTGAAAATTCATTTGATATCCATTTGGCATCATTGGTTTCTGTAGCTATCATTCCATCAAGAGAAATCGCTGATTTTAAAACGACAAAAGGCTTTTGAGTTGTGATGTATTTAATAAAAACTTCATTCAATTGCTTGGCTTCTTTTTCACAAATTCCGGTTATCACATCAATGTTATTTTTTCTTAATTTTTGAATTCCTTTTCCTGAAACTAATGGATTTGGATCTTGCATTGCAATTACAACTTGCGAAATCCCACTTTTGATGATTGCATCTACACACGGAGGAGTTTTACCAAAATGTGAACAAGGTTCCAGATTGACATAGATTGTTGAATTTGATAGATTCTCTTTTGCATTTGTAATAGCGTTTATTTCAGCGTGTGGTTCACCGGCTTTTTGATGAGCTCCTCTTACTATGACTTTGCCGTTTTTTACAATTACAGCTCCAACCAATGGATTTGGACTGGTTGCTCCTTCATATTGTGCAGCAAGTTGAAGAGCGTGCAACATAAACTTTTCGTGCATAAAAAAAACCCCAATTTATTCGGGGTTATCTAATATGATATGAAATTATAAAATTTCAAATAAAAATCATATTTTATATTTTCTATCATCCAGACTTGCACTGTCGGTTCTGGAATTGCACCAGATCAGCTTTTGGCTCGCGGACTATCACCGCCGGTCAGGAAATTAATCCCTGCCCCGAAAATATATTTATTCTAAATTTTTTGATTACTGATTTTTGTCAAAACAAATAATTAATGTTAAAAATTCACCACAAAGCACAGAGAAAAAAGAGAAATATTTACCGCAAAGAACGCTAAGAATTTAGAAATTGAAAATTTAATATTGAATATTTATTCTATTGCTTACAAATAAAGTAATCTTTTATGCATTCTCAATTGGAGTTTGCAATCATATGCCGACTTATGGAGTTCAAAAATAAATCTCCAAATCTCCAAATGAATAAATCAACAGATTATTATAGATTAATGATTTTTGTAAAAGAATTGAAGTTAACTTTACCATTCTTTATGCTTTTTATCTTTTTGTAAGATATTTCTTCATCATCATTTAATATTCCTTCAATTTTTTTTCGAGGAATTATTGTAAGAGTTTTATTATTTTTTAAATACAGTTTTTTAGATGTAGCTTTAATTATTTGACCTTGCAAAATGTTTTCATCTTTTAGGTTGATTGTATAAAATAATCTTTTTTCTTCTTGATAGGTTGGGTCAATACTCATAAATGAAACTTCAATAGCGTTCTCTCCCAATTCAAAAACAAGATTGATCTCATTATATTCTTCTGGAATAGGGAAAAGGATCTTTCCATTTATTTGCTGTTTTGAAAATAAAGTGGTTTTTTGAAGAAATTCTTGTTCAATTTTATCTTTTTCTGTCTCAATACGATCTAAATCGGAATTGTGTCTGATTTGTCTTGTTTCATAAGTGTTCATCCGAGATTCATATTTTTCTTCTTGAATTCTTTTTTGTTCTTCGGTTTTGTTCTTTCCGCTAAAAGTTTCTACCATATCAAAAAGTGATAAAACTAGGTTTGAGGTGTTATCTGATTTTTTTTGAGTATAGATTCTTTCGGTTCTTTTATTCAATTCATATTTATATTTTGCCGGATCTATGGCATAGATTCGATTATTCTTATTAGTATTTGGATATATGTTGTAATAAAATGTTTCTGGACTTATCAAAATACTATTCTCTGAATAATTATTAATTGCTAAATCAAAATACGCTATTCCGCTTGAGATTCTATCAAAATTGATAATTAATTCTATACTTTCGTTATCAATTTTAACAAGTTCATTTCCGTTTAACCAGATTGTTTCTTTGTAATTGGGTCTGAGCTGATATACTTTGTAAAGTTTTACATTACAACCGATTATAAACATTACTCCAAGAATAATTAGTAGTTTTATTTTCATTTAAAATCCTTCTTATATATTTTTTGTAAATTTTAATCTGAGTTACAGCAAATGTTATTCCGTTAGAGAAATGAATGAATAAATCTTACTAATTTATTTCATCTTTTTCTCAATTTTCTCAAGACCTTTTTTAAATCCGATAAAACTAATTACTGATATTACTCCGGAAATAGCTAAATGCATGATTATTTTTATTGGTTTTTTCATATGTCACTATTTCATCATTATCATCTTCTTAACTTGAGAAAAATTCTCTGTTTTTATCTGGTAGAAATATACTCCGGAAGCTTGTTTCTCAGCATTCCAGATAAATTCATGATTTCCAGATTCAAATTGTTTTGTTTCGAGAATCTGACCTTTCACATTGTAAATATTTAAAATTCCGGTTTCATTTTCCTTAATATTAAACTCAATAGTTGTAACAGGATTGAAAGGATTTGGGTAATTACTAATCAATTTTGTATGAATATTCAAAATCCCATTATTTGCATTGGAAGATGTTACTTCAATATAATCAAGTTGAGTTATAGAATCTGTGCCAAATCCGTCACCAACAATTAAAGCAACAGAATATAAGCCAAGTTCAGAATATGTGAAAGTTGGGTTTTGTTCATAAGAATCTATGGTTCCATCATTCTGGAAATCCCAGAACCAAGTAACTATTTCGCGATTATTTTCCGTTGGAATTCCTCCCAAAGAAAGGTCTGTAAATATAACTTCTAACGGATTTGTGCCACTTAAAGGAGATGCTTCAAAATTTGCATATAATGGGTAACCCACAGTTATCAAATTTTCTTGTACTATTTCAATTTCGTGAATTCCATCGCTAACTTTCAATGAAACTGAAAATATGCCCTCTTCATAATAGATATGAGTTGGATTTTGCTCATTTGAATCAATTGTCCCATCATTTTCATAATCCCATTTCCAGTTAGTAATATCTCTAATGCTTGTTTTATTATTATTTCGATATTCGATACCACCTTCCGATAAATCTGTAAATTGAACTTCTAAGGGAATATATCCTATAAGCGGCGTAGCTTCAAAATTTGCGATAATCGGTTCACCGACTATGATAAAATTATTTTTGGTTTCAGTATCATAAAAAGTACCATCGCTCACAGTTAAAGTCACTGTAAAACTTCCACAGTTTTCATAAGTATATGCTGGATTTTGTTCATCTGAATCAATTGTTCCGTCATTATCAAAATCCCATTCCCATGATAGAATATCTCTATTTTTTCCTTTTGAATTCATTCTATTGGTTGCGGACTGTGATAAATCTGTAAATTGGACGATTAAAGGATATAAACCGATTACCGGATTAGCCTCAAAATCAGCCAAAATAGGTTCTACTTCAATGAAATCAATTTTTGTTTCCGTGATAGTTTGAACACCGTCACTCGCTGTTAAGGAAACACTGAAGTTGCCATAATCTGTATAAATAAAAGTTGGATTCTGCTCATAAGAATCAATTGTACCATCGTTATCAAAATCCCATTCCCACGAATCAATATCTCGTAAATTATTTTTAAATTGATTTGATAAATTCAAAAATCCACCTTCGGACAAATCTGTGAATTGAACTTCTAAGGGAGAAAAACCAACAGTTGGAGTAGCTTCGAAATCTACAAGTAATTGTTCACCAACTGTAATTAAATTATTCTTTACTTCTGTAATAAAATTATTTCCGTCTCCAGCTCTAAGAGATACTGAATATATTCCTGCTTCCATATATACGTGGGTTGGATGTTGTTCATAAGAATCAATTGTGCCGTCATTTTCAAAATCCCATTGCCACTGGCTAATATTTCCCTCTGAAATATCCGTAAATAAAACCTCTAAAGGTGTTAAACCGAAAGTTGGCTGTGCTTCAAAGTTTGCTATGATCTCAATCATCATAATATCCAATTCTGTTGTTTCATTAGCAAATATTTCTACAGCATCAAGTGTATAAATCCCATAACCATCTAATGAAAAAATTACAGAGTAAATTCCAATTGGAAGTTGTATTTCTGTAAATCCTTCAATATCTGTGAAATAATTTTCTCCATTGACATTTACTAATACATTTTCTAAAGGTTCATCATATTCATTATCTACAAAGCATTCCAGATATCCAAAATATTCTATCACATCAACCATATCTTCAGGAAAACGTGGATTTAATCCAAATTCATCATAGCCAAAATCAACAATGCCTATTATTTGCTCCCAAGTATCTCCTACACTTATTATAATTGGTGGATCAACTGTATCAAGATAGAAAAAGCTATCATCAATTTGACAAATTCCAGTTCCATCAGTAACCAGCCATTGACCATAATCATCTTGTTCTTGTACTACAGTAAGATCATCTAATCTAACCAAAACACTTTCATAATCTTCAGTAGTAGATAAAACTGCACAAGAAATACTTACAGGTGCTGGAACAGGATTTCCAGTACTAAGTACTGTCACAGTTGCATAACCAAGTTCTGTTAACCCATAATACTCTGTAACAGTAGCACTAACTTCGACTTCATCACCTAATTCAGGAGATTGTTGTGCGTCAGTATTAAAAACCATTATTCCGTGCCATGCTCCAACTCCAATTTCTGGTAAATCACACACATAAAAGCTTTGATATGCTCCACCATTTCCATAATTGGTTGCAGTTACAATTCCTGTAATTGTTACATCTTGATCATCCATTGGAGAAGGATATGTACCATCTCCCGCATTGTTTGTGTATTGGATATCATAAATTGTTGTCGCACAAAGTGTGCTAAAAATATGCAATAAAATTAACAAAATCATGTTTTTTTTCATTTTTCCTCCAGCTCATTTTTATAATTTTTTCAAACAAAAGTTTTTGACCTATGATAAAAGGTCATTTGTTCGTGTCACTATTTCATTAAAATCATTTTCTTAACTTGAGAAAAAGTCTCTGTTTGTAATTGGTAGAAATATATTCCTGAAGTATGTTTTTCAGCATTCCAAATGTAGTTATGATAGCCAGATTCAAATCGTTTTGTTCCAATTATTTGCCCTTTCACATTATAAATCTTTAAAACTCCGGTTTCACTCTCCTTAATATTAAACTCAATAGCTGTAACAGGATTGAAAGGATTTGGGTAATTACTAATCAATTTTGTATGAATATTCAAAATCCCATTATTTGCATTGGAAGATGTGACTTCAATATAATCAAGTTGAGTAATAGAATCGGTGCCAAATCCGTCTCCAACAATCAAAGCGACATCATAAGTGCCAAGTTCAGAATAAATGAAAGTTGGATTTTGTTCATAAGAATCTATTGTTCCATCATTCTGGAAATCCCAGTACCAAGTAGTTATTTCACGGTCGTTACCGGCTGGAATACCACCGAATGAAAGATCAGTAAATTGGACTTCTAACGGATTTGGGCCACTTAAAGGAGATGCTTCAAAATTTGCATATAATGGATAGCCCACTGTTATCAAATTTTCCTGAATTATTTCAATTTCGTGGATTCCGTCGCTAACATTCAATGAAACGGAAAATATGCCTTCTTCATAATATATATGAGTTGGATTTTGCTCATTTGAATCAATTGTCCCATCATTTTCAAAATCCCATTCCCAGTTAGTAATATCTCGTGTACTTGTTTTATTATTATTTCGATATTCGATACCACCTTCTGATAAATCTGTAAATTGAACTTCTAAGGGAATATATCCTATAAGCGGTGTTGCTTCAAAATTTGCGATAATTGGTTCACCGACTATGATATAATCATTTTTGGTTTCAGTATCATAAAAAGTACCATCGCTCACAATTAAAGTCACTGTAAAACTCCCATTGTTCTCATAAGTATATGATGGGTTTTGTTCATTTGAATCAATTGTTCCGTCATTATCAAAATCCCATTCCCATGATAGAATATCTCTGTTTTTTCCTTTTGAACTCATTCTATTGGTTGCAGATTGTGATAAATCTGTAAATTGGACGATTAGAGGATATAAACCGATTACCGGATTAGCTTCAAAATCAGCCAAAATAGGTTCTACTTCAATGAAATCAATTTTTGTTTCCGTGATGGTTTGAATGCCGTCACTTGCTGTTAAGGAAACGCTGAAGTTGCCATAATTCGTATAAATAAAAGTTGGATTCTGCTCATAAGAATCAATTGTTCCATCATTATCAAAATCCCATTCCCACGAATCAATATCTCGTAAATTATTTTTGAATTGATTTGATAGATTAAGAAACCCACCTTCGGACAGATCTGTGAATTGAACTTCTAAAGGAGATAAACCAGTGATTGGATCAGCTTCGAAATCTACAATTAATTGTTCACCAACTGTGATTAAATCATTCTTTACTTCTGTAACAAAATTATTTCCATCCCCAGCTCTTAGAGATACTGAATATATTCCTACTTCTGTATAGATGTGGGTTGGATGTTGTTCATAAGAATCAATTGTGCTGTTATTTTCAAAATCCCATTGCCACTGGCTAATATTTCCCTCTGAAATATCTGTAAATGAAACTTCTAAGGGTGTTAAACCGAAAGTTGGTTCAGCTTCAAAATCAACATTGATAGGCTCACTAACTTGGATATAATTTTCTCTAATAATGGTGTCACTATTTTCTCCATCATTTATAGTTAGTGAAACTGAATAATTTCCAGCTTCTGAATAAATGTAGGTAGGATCTTGCAGATATGAATCTATCATTCCGTTATTATCGAAATCCCATTCCCAGCTTACAATATTGCCAAAGGAAGCATCATTAAATTGAACGCTTAAAGGTGTAAAACCAGAAGTAATATCAGCATTGAAACCTGCAAAAATATTACCAAATTGAAAACTAACTTCCAATTCTGCAAAAGTGAGCATTCCACCTTCATGTGCTCCGTGACCTTGAGTCCAACTACCATAACTATAATCATCCAAAAAGAATAATGGAACTTCTAAGGTAACAGTATCTGATGTTTCGGAAATGATTTTCATGTCATCAGCAGTGTAAACATATCCGGGAATCATACCATCTAATTCTTCATAATAATTGTCATCTGTAGGATTTGCATTGAGAAAAGCAGGTTGAGACCAATGTACACCATTATCTCCTGAAACAGCAATGGCAATCTCAGGCTTTTCCGCCCATTCATCAAAACCCGGTACTCCAATTTCATCATAATAAATATTCTCAGCATCTTGCCAAATAGCAACGAGATAATTATCAACTTTGGTTAATTTGAACAAACTCTCATGAAAAAAAGCTTCTTGATAATCACCAAACCAAGACCATGATGGCATACTTGTTACAAAACTTACTAAGCCATCATTAGTATATTGGTCTACAACACCATCTTCATCCAAATCCCAAGGAATCATAGGCTGATTATCGTTTGGATTCGCACCTTCAATGTAAAGGTCAATCACATCTACTACGAGTTCTCCATTTTCAATTGAGAAGTTAAAAATTTTGGGATAGAAAAATCCGGGAAAATAACTTCCATCTTCAAGATTTTCTTGTCTATTAATCCCAAAAGCACTTATAGCAACAATTTTCTCGTTATTTTCATCAAAAAGAGCATTGAAATGTCCACCATCACCACTTGGATAAGCAAATATTGTCGCAGGAGTACCATCTTCGTTTTCGAAATAATAAGTTCCATCTTGATTTTGTGGATTTTCTAAATCGAAACGTCCACTTGTTTCATAATATGTCCAAGTTTCACCATAATCTTGGCTGTATTCCATAAAGAAAGTTTGATTAAACCAGCCTACAAAAGCAACTTGTCCGTCACCAGAAACTACCATCTCTTTTATTGATCTACCTACATTATTATAATGCAAATCATCTAATTCAGGAAAGGAGAAGTGAGTAAAATTTAATTCATTTTGCATTTCCATATCTGTAACCTCAAAATCTGTATAGCCAGCTAAAATGTTATAATTTGTTCTTCCAGCAGAGTTGCTTGTATAATTATTTCCCATAATAAAGGCACGCCTTTTACCTTCGATGGGTGATGGTCCGATTTTTACTCTGGGCCAGATAAATTCATCATCATCATGTCCGGTAAACGGTTGAGAATCTTCGGGATTATCAATAGCAATAAAAGATTCTCTCCACAATCCGGGACCACTCATAAGATGATAAAGATCATAACTCATACTGCAATCGTAAGTATTATCGGTTTCCACTACATTATGCCACGTAGCAATTGGATTTCCGGTAACATAATCAACATCTAAACCAGCATAACCTTCCCGAGTATCATTATATGTAATAGTTGTTCTGGTTAGTAATTCACCATCAGAATTAATATATGCATAGAATACTCTTCTCTGAGAACCCGGACTAGAAGTTTCTGTTAAATGAAAAGCAATATAATATCCACCGGCTGGATAACCGTAGGGGTATGAAATTTCTGGCTGAACTTGCATAGGATTACTGCAATATGAACCCGGCATATAATCGTAAAAGGAAACAATTATATCAACGGGATCAACAACAAATTCTACTTCTGGTATGTTCCTGTTTCTATTCATTTGATTTGGATGAGTTCCTATCTCAATTTTGTGTGGTTTTAGTACCGGTTTTTGAAAATCTTGAGCATAACAGATTGTAAGCCCAATTAATACGAATAAGAAAATTACATTTTTCATTTTTACCTCTTTTTATTTATTTATTTTTTAGGAAACTATTATTAACACCTAACATGGATAAGCCAGAACCAAAAAGGACTCACTGCAAAGACGCTAAGTCGCAAAGTTTAAAAAGTATCTCGTTCCAATGCTCTGCGTTAGAATGCAACTGGTGACGCTCTGCGTCAATATGAGATTACTTATTTTATTATGAACGCAAAGCATCCCAAACAGTGTTCCAACGCAGAGTATGGGAACAAGTAATTAAATATTCTGCTCAAAAAAACACGAATATTAGAAATTAGATACTATATAAAATTAAAAATCACTTTTAAAAAATATGATTTGTAGTCAACTTAAATTCAATATTGTTAAAATTCTCTAAAATTATTTCATCAAAATCATTTTTCTAACTTCCGAAAAAGATTCTGTTTGAAGCTGATAGAAATATATTCCGGAAGAATGTTTCTCTGCTTTCCAAATATAGGTATGATATCCGGAATCGAACAGCTTAGCTTCGATGATCTGACCTTTCACATTGTAAATTTTCAAAACTCCTGTTTCTTTTTCCTTAATATTAAACTCAATATTTGTAACAGGATTGAAAGGATTGGGGTAATTACTAATTAATATTGTATGAATTTTTGAAATATCATCTTCAGCACTTGATTCTGTTACTTCAATAAAATCATTTTTAGTTTCAGTATCGAAATCAGTGCCATCACTTACAGTTAAAGAAACTGTGTAATTTCCACTATTCACATAAGTATATACTGGGTTTTGTTCATTAGAATCAATTATTCCATCATTATCAAAATCCCATTCCCATTGGTCTATAATCCAATCAGAAAGATCGGTAAATTCGACTTGTAACGGAGCCACTCCGAAAGTTGGCACAGCTTCAAAATCTACAAATATTGGTTCTTCAATATGTATATAATTAATTTTAGTCTCAGTATCATATAGTGAACCATCTCCTACAGTTAAAGAAACGCTATAATTCCCAGCTTCTGAATATGTGTAAAATGGATTTTGCTGATAAGAATCTATTGTTCCATTATTATCGAAATCCCATTGCCAGCTGGTAATATTGCCAAAGGAAGTATCGGTAAATTGAACGGTTAAAGGAGCAGTACCAGAATTAACATCCGTATAGAAATTTGCATAAATACTATCAAATTGATAATCAACTTCCAATTTCGCAAAAGTGAGCATTCCACCATCATTTTCACCATTCCCATATATAAAACTTCCATAACTAAAATCATCCAAAAAGAATAATGGGACTTCTAAGGTTACAGTATCTGATGTCTCAGAAACAATTTTAATATCATCAGCTGTGTAAACATATTCAGGGATCATCCCATCAAGTTCTGTATAAAAATTGTCATCTCCAAATACTGCATTCAAAAAAGCGGGTTGAGACCAATGAACACCATTATCAGCAGATACAGCAATGGCAATTTCAGGTTTTTCTGCCCAAGATTCATATCCTTGCTCTTGATTAAAATTGCGATAGATATTCTCTGCATCTTGCCAAATAGCAACAAAATAGTTATCAACTTTGGCTAATTTAAATAAACTTTCATTCATATCTGCATATTCAAAATCATCATCAAAGTAATAGGTTGGCATACTTGTTACAAAACTAACTAAGCCATCATCTGTAAATTCATCCACCTCACCATCTTCATCTAAATCCCAAGGAATCATTGGTTGATTATCATTCGGGTTTGCACCTTCGATATATAGGTC
Organism: Candidatus Cloacimonadota bacterium; assembly: GCA_021108315.1. Lineage (GTDB taxonomy): Bacteria > Cloacimonadota > Cloacimonadia > Cloacimonadales > TCS61 > JAIORE01. The sequence goes on along the minus strand of JAIORE010000128.1, from coordinate 2,359 downwards.
TATTACATCTACTACCAATTCATTGTTTTCAATTGAAAAGTTTAAGATCTTCGGATAGAATAATCCGGGGAAGTAGTATCCATTATCAATATTTTCCTGACTAGTAATTGAGAAACCACTCATAGCAACTATGCTTTCGTTATTGTTATCAAAAAAAGTATTGAAGTGTCCACCATCACCACTTGGATAAGCAAAAATCTCTGCTGGAGAACCATCAGTGTTTTCAAAGAAACAAGTTCCATCTTCGTTTTGAGGATTTTCTAAATCATATCGCCCACTGGTTTCATAATATGTCCAAGTCTCTCCATAATCTTGGCTATATTCAATGAAGAAAGTGTGATCATACCAACCTACAAAAGCAACTTTTCCATCATCGGAAACTGTAAAATCTGTCAGTATTCTTGCGACATTGTTATAATGCAAATTATCAAGTTCTTGGAATGAGAAATTCGTAAATTCAAAATCATTTTGGGATTCCATATCTTGTACATCAAAATCTGCATAACCTACTAAGATATTATTGTTAGCAACTCCAGCATTATTAGTTGTAAAGTTACTTCCCATAATGAATACACGTCTTTTTCCTTCAATTGGTGATGAACCAATTTTCACTCTTGGAAAGATAAATTCATCATCATCATGTCCTGTAAATGGTTCTGAATCTTCAGGATTATCTATGGCAATAAATGGCTCCCACCATAATCCCGGTCCTGCCATGAGGTGATAAAGATCATAACTCAGATTGCAATCATAAGTATTATCGGTTTCGACCACATTATGCCAAATCGCAATTGAATTTCCGGTAAAAGGATCCATATCCAATCCCGGGAATCCTTCATTGATATCACTATCAGTTATAGCCCATCTAGTAACCAACTCATCATTAGAATTTATATAAGCATAAAATATTCTTCTTTGAGCAGTTGGACTAGAATTTTCTGTTACCTGAAAAGCAATATAATAACCACTGGCTGGATAACCGTATGGCATTGAAATCTCTGGTTGAAGTTGCATAGGATTGTTCCAATAAGAGCCGGGCATATAATCATAGAAAGTATCAATAATCTCAACAGGATCAACGACAAATTCTACATCGGGTATGTTCCTGATTCTGCTTCTTTGGTTTGGATGAGTTTTTATCTCAATATTGTGAGGTTTTAGTACTGGTTTCTGAAAATCTTGAGCATAGCAGATAGTTAATCCAATTAATGCGAATACAAAAACTATTTTTTTCATCTTTCCCCCTAAATTTTGAAAGATTTTTTATGGAGTACATTAACTGTGTTAATGTAAAGCGACGAAGTGCTTTCAAGGAACAGAACCACTCAAAATTTAATACAGTAAATTACTCCAATTTTTTTATATTACCTCATAAATACCATTTTCCGTGTTGAAATTATCCTATTATTACATTTCAAACTATAAAAAAACATTCCAGATTGCACATCATTAGCATTTTGATCTTTTCCATCCCAATCTTTGGTATAATGCCCTTTTACTAAGGAATTATTTACAAGTTTCCTCACTATTTGCCCTTTCAAATTGAAAATAATAAGCTCAACAAAACTGTCAGTTTTCAAACTAAAATTAATCACTGTTTTGTCGCTAAAAGGATTAGGAAAGTTGTTCGAAAGTGAAGTTGATTCAATTTCTGGCTCTTTAACTTCAATGAAATCAATTTTGGTTTCAGTATCATAGAAAGTACCATCACTAACTGTTAAAGCTACGGAATACGTTCCACTATCTTCAAAAATATATGTAGGATTTTGTTCATGAGAATCAACTGTGCCATCACTATCAAAATCCCATTCCCAATAAATAATATCTCTCATCTGGATTTTGGAATTATTTGCTTGATTAAGAAGACCACCAATCGAAATATCTGTGAATTGAACTTCCAAAGGAAGAACACCTTCTACAGTATTTGCTTCAAAATCTGTGATAAATTCTTCTCCGATTCTAATCATACTATGATGAATTTCTCTATCAAAATAATTTCCATCAATTACAGTTAAAGAAACTGAATATATTCCTGATGATTCATATATATGAGAAGGATTTTGCTCATAAGAATCAATTGTTCCATCATTTTCAAAATCCCATTGCCAGATTTCAACATTTCCTACCGAAACATCTGCAAAGTTCACTTGAAATGGAGCAATACCTAAGGTTTGATCAGCCTGAAATTTTGCCACAAGTGAATCGTTAACAGTTATGAGATTGTTTTTTAGGAGAGTATCACTTTGATCTCCATCATCTATGATTCTGTTGATTAATAAAAGAAGGCATATATAAGCATTAACTTCTTAATATATTATGCATTTAACTTTAATAAAAAGCTTGACAAATAATCTATATT
>JAIORE010000237.1 GCA_021108315.1 Candidatus Cloacimonadota bacterium | reverse complement strand
TGTTTTGTTTGATAAATTTTTCACTTTTTTCTTCAAAAATACGATTTGCTAAATTTTCAAAAGTTTCTTTAAATTTTTGTTGAAGTTCAAGTATCTCTTTTTTTTGATTTTCTAACTTTTCATTTAAAAAACTATTTTCGGAGCTTGCTTGGATTAGTGATATTTGGATTTTTTCCTTTTCGGTAATTATCTTTGATAAAGATTTGTCTAATTCATCGATATTTTTTTGTAAAGCTTTTAAAAGTGCTTCTGTTCTACCTTTTTCTTCTGCTATTTCCAATATTGTCTTTCCACTTTCAGCAGTTTTATTTTCTAATTCTTTAATTTTAGTGTTATTTTTTTGTAATTCAGTTGTAGCAAATTTAAGTTCCAACTCTTTTTTTTGAATATTTTTTTCAAGCTCGTGTAGTTGATTATCTTTTTTCCTTTTTTGAGAAAGATTCAGAAAATAAGTTATAAAGAATCCTAAAACTAATCCTGAAATTAAGTATAATGCAATCATTTATTTCCTTTTTCTATTTCAATAGTAAACACTTTTAACAATTTCAGATTTCTAAATCATCTCCTCAATAACAACTTTTCCGGCAAGTTCAGCTTCCTCAAGTTTTTCCATCTCTTCTAAGGCATTATTAATTAGTACAACTCGTTCACGATAGGGAATAAAGGCACTTTTGAAACCGTTTATGATAATGTTTTTTATCTCTATATAATCCATCCCGAGTTCATTGATCGCTAACATATATTCATCAGTAAGAGTTGTATTGGAAATCAATCTGTTATCGGTGTTTATAGTAATTCTCAAACCATAATCTAAATAAAAACTAATCGGGTGATTTTTAATTTTTTTCACTGCTTTAGTTTGCAAATTGCTTTTGATACACATTTCTAGCGGAATCCGATGATCGTTTACATAATTTAAAAGTTCTCCGTCCTCTTTTAATCTGGTTCCGTGTCCAATTCTATGAGTTCCGCAATAATGCAAAGCTTGATGAATGCTTTCTGGTCCATAAGCTTCTCCAGCGTGGATTGTGATATTAATGTTATTTTTGAGAGCTAGATCAAATGCTTCTTTATGTTCTTTTGCCGGATGATCGTATTCAGCACCTGCAAGATCAAAACCAATTACGCCTTTATTTTTATAAGCGATTGCCAATTCAGCTAATTGCAAAGAAGTATTAGAATCCATTTGTCGAATTCCACAAATTATCACTCCTGTACGAATATTACATTCCTTTTCTGCTTGGTGGAGACCATCTAAGACTGCATTTGAAATAGTTGTTAGCTTTAAGCCGTTTTGAGTATGCAAAATTGGTGAATATCTTACCTCCATATATCGAATATTTTCTTTAGCAGCATCAATTGCAAGTTCATAAGCTGCTCGAAAAAGAGCTTTCTCAGTTTGTAGAACGCTTAATGTAATTCCAAATCCTTCGAGATATTCATTAAGACTTTTACACTTTATATCACAGCAGATTATTTTTTGAAGTTCATCTTTATTTTGAGCAGGCAAAACTACATTTTGTTCATTAGCTAAATCTATTATAGTTTCAATTCTCATTGATCCATCTAAATGTACATGCAGGTCAGTTTTGGGGAGTTTTTCGATAAATTCTCTTTTTAAATTCATTTGTCCTCACTTAAATAAAATTCTTTGAATAAATAATAATTCTTGTAAATTGTTGTCAAATCTAATCTCATTTGGCAATTAAAATTTCCCAAATTAACTAAGAAAATTATTAAAATATTTGCTATTTTACATAAAAATGTTAATTAACTGCTTGTTGTTATTAATCAAATTTTTAAGCCACTACCAGAAAATATTTTCGATTTCCAGTAAAATATGAATATTGTAACTTCTTAAATTAAAATAGATTAGGAATAAATAATAAAAAAAATAAAATAATCTTGACGGAAAAGACCTATATATAATAGAGGCATAATCATCAAATGAATAAAAAAAATTAAGGAGGCATTATGATTAACACAAAATTCAAACTTGTAGGTGTGAGAAATTAACACTAATCCCTCAAAAAATATCAATAAGAATTAATTAAAAAGATAATACTTTTAATAATATATATTTAAGCGGGATTAGTAGCAATTGCTACGGCTAATCCCGCTATTTTTGTATCAAAAATACAGAAAATACTAAAGCTCAAAGCGGGTGAAAGCCCGATTTGAGCTTTTTTTATTAATAGAGAGGTTATTATGAAAATTAATATTCAAAAAATGTATAATCGGAAAAGACCTGCCCATCCCGCAGAAAAACATACTAAGTCGAAAAGATGGTTTAAAAAACAAGGTAGAAAATCTACCAGAAAATATTTTAAAGATGAATTAAGGAAAGTATTATGAATAATATTATAAATTGTCTTTGTAACTTATCTATAATCAATAAATTAATGAGACAAAATAATATTTATATATTAAAAACTTTGCGACTTAGCGGCTTTGCGGTGAGTTTTTTTTGGCTCTGGCTTGTCCAGATTAGGGTTTTATAGAAAAAGGATTTAATTATGAAAAAAATAAATTTATTATGGAATTTGATGAAAGGAAACAGAATGTTATATGTTTTCTCAATATTAGCAATTGGAATTTCGACATTTCTCTCCTTTATTTGGCCTGTGATATTGCGTATTACCATAGATTCGGTGATTGGTAACAAACCCTTAGATGTGATGGGTTGGATGAAACCAACTATTGAGAAGAGTTATAATTTAGTTGGTGGAAAAACAGTATTGTTAGAAAATTTGTGGATAATTGTTCTAATGCTGATATTATTAACAGCTTTGAGAGGAATTTTTCTTTTCTTCAAAGGAAAATGGTCTGCTCAAGCATCGGAATCTATAGCTAAAAATCTACGAGAAAAGTTGTATGATCATCTTCAAAAATTACCGTTCAGTTATCATGCTAAGGTAAAAACAGGTGATTTAGTGCAACGTTGTACATCAGATGTAGAAACGGTTCGCAGATTTATTTCAGTACAATTTGTTGAGATAGGAAGAGCACTTTTTATGATCGCTTTTGCTCTTTCTTTTATGTTACCAATGAGCAAGAAAATGACGTTGGTTTCTATGGTTACGATACCTGTGATCATTACATTTGCCTATGTATTTTTTAGGAAAGTAAAATCTGCTTTTCAAAAATCGGACGAAGCGGAAGGGCATCTCTCAGCAGTATTACAGGAAAACCTTACAGGTGTGAAAGTCGTAAAAGCATTTGCCAAACAGTCTTTTGAGATTGATAAGTTTGATAAGAAGAATGCGACTCATCGTGATCTTACTTATCATTTGATTTGGCTCTTAGCTTTATATTGGAGTATTTCAGATCTGATCTGTTTCATTCAGATTGGAGCTGTTTTGATCTTTGGGACTTACTGGGCTGTTCAAGGAATGATAAGTTTGGGGATTTTACTCGCTTTCAGTTCTTATGTGGGAATGTTGCTCTGGCCCGTTAGACAAATGGGAAGAGTACTCACTGATATGGGAAAAGCTTTTGTTTCTCTCGGAAGAATTCAGGAAATATTAGATGAACCAATTGAGGATTTAGGTTCAGCAAATGATAAATTGGAAATTTCAGGAAAGATAAAGTTCGAGGATGTTAGTTTTGAATATGAAAAAGGGAAGTCGATCTTAGATAACATCAGTTTTGAAATTGAAGCAGGAAAAACAGTTGCTATTTTAGGACCGACCGGTTCAGGAAAAACGACTTTAGTAAATCTTCTGCCAAGACTGTATGAATATGAAAAAGGTTCTATCAAAATTGATGGAATTGAATTGAACACGATATCGAAAAAATTGATCAGAAAAAAAATTGGGATTGTGCTTCAAAATCCGTTCCTGTTTTCAAAAAACATTAAGGAAAATATTGCTCTGGCAAAGGGTGAATCTACAAATGAAGAGATATTTGCTTCGGCTGAAATGGCTCACATTCATTCCGGAATAATGGAGTTCAAAGAAGGATATGGTACATCGGTTGGAGAAAGAGGAGTTACGCTTTCCGGTGGACAAAAGCAGCGGATTGCAATGGCTCGAACTTTGATAAACGATCACTCGGTTTTGATCTTTGATGATTCTTTGAGTGCTGTTGATACGGAAACTGATGCAGCTATCAGGAGATCATTGAAAAATCAGAATAAAAAAGTGACTACATTCATAATTTCTCACCGTTTATCAACTTTAGCTGATGCTGATTTGATCTTGGTTTTGGAAGATGGAAAATTGGTGCAAAAAGGAACTCATATCGAACTTATTGAGCAAGAAGGGATGTACAAAAGAATCTGGAATATTCAGAACGAATTGGAAGATGAACTTGATCTTGAATACGAAGAGAAGATAATTGATTTCGAGGAATTTTCTAAAAAAGAATTAGCCGCTGATGAACGCGGATAAAAACGGATGAAGAAAAAGAAAGAGAAGATTAACCACAGAGGACACAGAGAACACAGAGGAAAAGAAAAAGAGAAATTTTAGCCACGGACTAACACAGACTAAAAGATAAGATAACTCTTCTGACTCCCTTCCCTTTACGAAGGGGAAGGGTTGGGGATGGGGTTAAAAACGTCAGAATTTGGATTCGTGGGATTAATGGATGATAGGATTAATCAAGAATCCCATCAAATTAGATATTTATTTTTACTATGCGTGCTTTGCGGATTTTTATCTCTAATATCTCTGCGTGAAACTCTTTTCTTAGTATGTGAAAGTCTTGGCAAAAATAATTAAGGAGACACAAGATGTCTAAAATAGAAGAAAAAGAATATAAGAAGAATTTTGATAGTAATTTATGGGAAAAACTGATAGTTTTTGTGAAACCATACAAAAGAGAAGTTTTTTTCTTGATTCTCAGTTGTATGGCATTAGCGGGAATTGATGTGATCTTTCCACTATTGAGTAGATATGCGATTGATAAATTCGTGATTCCACGTAACTTGAACGGATTACCAATTTTTGCATCCGTTTATTTCGGGTTTATGTTTGTTCAAGCGATAAATATATATATTTTTATAATGTTAGCCGGAAAAGTGGAAATGGGAATTTCATATAATATCAGAAAAAAAGGTTTTGATCATTTGCAAAAACTGTCTTTCAATTATTTTGATAAAACTCCGGTGGGATGGATAATGGCTCGGATGACATCTGATTGCGAAAGATTGGGAAGCTTCATCTCGTGGGGTTTGGTGGATATGATCTGGGGAACAATGCTGATGACAGGTATTATGATTGCGATGCTGATTTTAAATTGGAAACTCGCTTTGCTTTCTCTTACTGTCGTTCCATTTCTAATCTTAATCAGTCTTTACTTTCAGAGAAAAATACTCAAAGCTTACAGAAGAGTGCGAAAGATAAATTCTAAAATAACCGGCTCGTTTAACGAAGGAATTTCCGGAGCACAAACAACTAAGACTTTGGTGAGAGAAGAAGCGAATTTGAAAGAATTTCAGGAAAAAACTCAGGAGATGTTTTCATCATCGGTTCGATCTGCTATTTTAGCTTCTATCTATTTACCAATAATCTTAGCTTTGGGAAGTGTAGGAACTGGTTTTGCCTTATGGTTCGGTGGAAATGCTGTAGTTTCTCAAGCAATAAGTTTTGGGACTTTAATTGCATTTTTAGCATACACTGTGCAATTCTTTGAACCTTTGAGAGAATTAGCCCGTGTTTTTTCCGAGCTACAAGGAGCTCAAGCTTCTGCGGAACGTATTTTCAGTATGCTGGAGGAGAAACCTCAGATAAAAGATACAGATTCTGTCATAACTAAATATGGAGACAGTATTTTACCAAAAACAGAGAATTGGGATAAGATTCACGGTGAAATTGAGTTCAAAGATGTTAATTTTTCTTACATTGAAAACGAAACAATTCTGGAGAATTTCAACTTGAAAGTGAAAAGTGGTGAAACTATAGCTTTGGTCGGAGAAACCGGATCGGGAAAAAGTACGGTTGTGAATTTGGCGTGTAGGTTTTATGAACCAACCAGCGGTGAAATCTTGATTGATGGAGAAGATTATCGAGAAAGATCGTTACATTGGTTGCATTCAAATCTGGGCTATGTATTACAGAATCCTCATCTGTTCAGTGGAAGTATCAAAGAAAATATCGCTTATGGCAGCGAGGGAAAATCTGATGAAGAAATTGCTAAAGCTGCAAAACTTGTAAATGCTCATAATTTCATAATGAAATTGGAAAACGGTTATAATTCTGAAGTTGGAGAGAGTGGGAATCTACTTTCAGTAGGTGAAAAGCAGTTAATTTCTTTTGCTCGGGCAATTTTGGCAAATCCACAGATATTTGTGTTGGATGAAGCAACTTCTTCAGTAGATACTGAAACGGAAAAACATATTCAAAATGCTATAGAAAAGGTTTTGGAACATCGCACCAGTTTCATTATAGCTCATAGATTATCCACAATTCGCAATGCTGATAGAATTCTGGTAATAAAAAAAGGAAAAGTTACAGAGCAGGGGAATCATCGCGAACTGATTCAGCAAAAAGGTTATTATTACCGACTCTACACAAACCAATTTATGGAAGAAAAAGAGGAAATGCTTCTCAATGCGTAAATCTTTCAATGAATAATTAATAGTGAATAATGAGAAGAAAAAGATAAGAATAAGGAGAAATATATGTTGTTTTTAATAAGTGGTGCAGCAGTTACAGGTAAAAAATCCGTAGTTAGAATATTAAAGGATAAATTAGAAAATACAGAATGTCATGATTTTAACGAAACTCCAGTAAATGATGGAACAAATAGACGTATCGTACTAGAAGAATGGGTTCAAAGAGCTTTAGAAGTACAGAAAAATGGAAATGACTTTCTGATTTCTACTCAAAGTCCATTTGGAAAATTGCTGGCTTGTCCATCTACAATAGAACTTAATGGCATTAAATGTTGCCTATTAGATTGTCACGATTTTGTAAGGGTTGAAAGATATCTAAGTCGTTCTCAGTTTAAAGAATGGCCACTTGGTATGGATACATTGTGCTGGGCTGTTTTTCATCGAATGCATGCTCATGATCCACAGTGGGAACAAAGAGTGATTGTTGATCAAAATCTTCCTGAATATGGCTGGAAAAGATGGATGAATTGGCAAAAAGGTGATAAACGATGGGCTATGAAAATCATTGATACAACAGAGAATGAAATGGAATATACAGCCAATTTGGTTCAGGATTGGATTCTGGAAGAAAAAGGAAAATCTCAGGAATTAACAACGGAAACTAAATGGTGGTTGTAATATTGTATTGATCTAGTTCTTATATTTCGGTATCGGAACTTAGGGTTAAGTTAAGCACATAATAAGTAATCCTGTTTGTTTCTTTGCACAAGCAGGATTGTTAATAATACATTTTGTAATTCGTAATATGATAATTGACTTGTTACAAAATTAAGAGGAAAAAATGAAAAATATAAAATTAGTAGAATATAGAGATAAATATGCTGAAGCTGTTGCAGAAATGTGGCGAAACAGTATCACTGGATGGAATGGTGAATCATTTTTGACAACAGCAAAAGATGTGATAGATGATGAAAAAAATTCAATTCATCTCAAAGCATGGATTGCTCTGGACGATGATAAAGTGTTAGGATATTGTAACTTATATGAATATCAAGAAGATACGGGTGCACTTTACATTGGCTTGTTAAATGTTCGAGATGATCATCATGGTAAAAAAATAGGAAAAAAACTCGTACTGAAAGCTGTAGAAAAAACGATTGAACTTGGTTGGGATAGACTTGATCTTTATACTTGGCCCGGTAATACAAAAGCAGTTCCACTATACAAAAAATGTGGATTTTTCTGGGAAGATAGAGATGATACAACACATATGATGAATTTTATTCCTATCGTGATGAAAAATGAATTGGTAAAAGATTATTTTAACGAGATTGATTGGTATAGTAACTCAATTAGACCAATTGAAGTTTCTCCAGACGGATGTGATGAAAATGGTTTTGATTATTTAACTTATCTATGGAAAAAAGACGGGAAAAATCTAAAAATGGAATTTGCTCGGAGAGGTCGGGGACTCAGATTGATTGAAACCGATGAATTCATGATCAAAGCAACTGTAGAATATCTAAAACTTGTATTTGGTGCGGAGTATAGCGTAAAATATGGTTTCATCAATAAAACGGATCATCCAATCCATATTGAGATCAAGGGTTTAAGTGATGAAAAAGTTGAATTTAATTTCGAAACAGCCTTTGATTTAATTGGGAAAAAAACGATAGATGCCAAATTCAAAGTGAATACTATCAAAAAGGAACAAAGCAAATGGAAAACACATCCTGGAGTAGTTGCTGAGGTTTATGTTAATGGGAAAAAGTCTGAATTCAGAGTTGGAATTGAACCTAAATTTCCCTTAAAAACAGAAATTCATCACGAAGAAAAAATTTACCCCAAAAATGTTGAACAAGTACTTTATATTGATCTTGAAAATGGATTTAACGAAAAAGTATTATATGAATTTGAATTACCGGAAACAAGCGATATCAACTTCTCAAAAAGGAATTATAAAATAGAATTGGATGCTAGCGAAAAAAAGTCTTTTCCCTGTTGTTTCTCGCTGAATAAAGCTTGTGTCTATTCTTCGATATTGGAGATAAGTGTTACCAAAGCCGATGGTTCACAATTCACTTTTATCAATGAGTTTGGGTCTGTGTTTTACACTCAAACAGATATGTTCTGGGGAAAAACCAAAACGCACTATTGGGCAGGAAACGGAATCTACAGCTTTGCGATTCAACATATAGATTTTGTGAATATCATTGATTTTAAGCGAATTGGTTCTGAACAAGCAAATGTGCATTTTGCATATCCGCAATTCAAACAGCCGATTCAAGATGAGTTTAACAAAAAAAGATTCGATAGTATTCAGTTTAAAGAGCAAGGTGCAGCACTAAAAGTTGAGTTGAGTTTCACATCAGAAAAAGCGAGAGGATTTTCTTTTATTGAGCATATTAAGCTGTGGAACAATGGATTATTGGAAAGGTGGTTTGAATTTAGAAATAATTCCAATACGATTCTTGAATTTAATGATCTATTTAGGTTATACACGGAAGAGCTAGTAGCACCAATTGATGGGAATGTAATCAAATTAAAACAAGAAGAAAACTGTGGAACTGGAAATTTTGATGCGAACAAGCTGACAGAAAACTGGTTCTTTGTAAATCATCCATTATCAAAAATCGGAGTTATGTGGAATGATGATACAAAATTGAGCTTTGGAGATTGGAAAAGAGTATTTGAGTATGAAATATTTAATAGTCAAAATATCTTAAAACAAATTACAAAACCTGTTCAGTTCAGTCTGGGATTCTATAACAAATGGCAGGAATTACGCTACTTTGCAACTGGAAAAGAATCAACGTCCGAAATTTTGGTAGATAGTCTGGAAATTTCGGTGAACAATTCAAATCCATTTATCAAAGATGAAATTCCAATTAAAATTCTTGATCATAGAAAGGATCAAGTTCATACTAAAATTGAAATTAGCAATAAGTCAAAAAAACTTGAAAGTACAAAAGTAGAACTTAATGTTGAAGATGAATATAGATTGAAAGATGTTTGTGTTAAATCATCTAATCAAGAAATAGAAATCATTAACATACAAATTCAAGAAGAGGAAGTGACAAAAGAGATAAAAAAAACAGTTTTTCCAATTGGTTCGGGATTGGTTAACAAGAATAAAGCAAAAATTGAAAATATAGAAATTTTTGAAGTATCAAATGGATTGATTTCCCTAAAAAGTGCAAAAGATTTTGGTCCTGTATTATTTTCTATGAAGTACGAAAACACAGAATGGTTAGATACAGATTTTCCGAAAAGAACCTGTAAAAGTTGGTGGAATCCTTGGACTGGGGGAATTGGAATAATTCCGGATGATATCAGTATGAAAGCAATCTTAGAAGAAATTAATACTACTGAGTTCATTGAAATGAAAGATCAAATTGGAAATCAATGGGTAGGCATCAAAATATCTACTCAATATCAGAAAACCGAACGTTTTAAAGGTTTAGGAATTCATCAATATTTTCTAATACTTCCCGGAGTTCCTGTAGTGTTAAATCTGGTTGAAGTTGAGCAAAATTCAGGTAAATACGTGAAAAATCTACTAGTTGAATCGGAATGTTACTTCAAATTCAAACCTGAAATATCAGATTGCGGATTCGAGATAATCAATGAAGATCAGCATGAAGTTTTTATCAAATCCGGTTTTCGTCAATATGAAAGAATTGTAAAATCTCCAATCGTTTTTAAAGGAGATGATTCAAATATGACAATAGCTTATGATAATATGGTAATTGATAATATGCAATACGCAGATAGGGAAGTACTGGTTTCTTGGATTGGTGAAAAAGTGAATTGTGAAAATAGTAAACGAAAATTACTTGGTTCCAAGTTTTTCATTTTTGGAAACGAGAAGCTTACACAATCAATGATAATTGATCTATTTAAGCTAAAATTTGAAAAGCAAAGATGAAATTGATAACAAGATAACTATCATTTCACAGTTCATCAAGATGTATGTTGGCAGTGTCTTTCCGAAGAATTTTACAAAGAAATTCTTTTGAGGAATCTTCAATTAAAATCAACAAGGTATAACTAAACAGCAGATTCTTCGAGAGAAGAGCAAGTAAAAAACTCAGAAAGACAGCAAAATAAGCTATCAGATTTTTATAAAAACTCTAAATTCATTGAAATATGCTTAAAAAACGAAGTGGGAAATGTTAAAAGATAATTTATTTAAGGAATTAGTTATGAAAAGACCAAATACAGAAATTGCAAAAAAAATAATAGAAAATACTCTGAATTGTAGAATAGCAGAAATCACTCGCTTTGAAACTGGATTATGCCATTATGTCTATGATGTCAAAACAGATTCCGGTGAAGAAATTGTTATTCGTATTGCAACAGAAAATTCTATAGAAGAATTGAAAGGTGGAGTTTATTGGTTTAAAAAACTCAAGGCAAAGGAAATTCCAGTTCCAAACATTATTAAATTTGATTTAGAAAATAATTATCCTTATGTAATAATGGAGAGACTTATCGGAACTGATCTTGGTTATGTTTATGATGATCTTTCTGTAGAAGAGAAGCGGAATCTTGCCAAAGAAATTGTAAAGATTCAAAAGATTGTAACAAGAATGCCCAAAGCAGAGGGTTATGGTTATGCAACTTCATACGATGATGCTACGCTTGAGAAAAATAAAACTTGGAAAGAGGTAATTCTTAATTCGCTTTCTTGCAGTAAAAGGAGAATTGAAAATATTGGAGTTTGCAGTACTAAACCAGTTGAATTATTGCTCTCAAGAATAGATAGATATGATGATTATTTCGATAGGAGAAAACCGGTTCCATTTCTGGATGATATTACTACTAAGAATGTGATAATGACTGATGGTAAACTTAATGGAATTGTTGATGTCGATACTATTTGTTTTGGTGACAAAGTTTATCAATTTGCCCTTACAAAAATGGCACTGCTGTCTCAAAAAAGTGATACTGATTACATTGATTACCTTGCAAAAGAATATCACCTTTCCAAAGAACAATTGGAAGTCTTGGATTTCTATACGGCTGTATGTTGTGTAGATTTTATTAGTGAGATCGGTCAGCAATTCAATGCTGATGAAACTCCGAAAATTGATAAAGAACGTATTGCATTTTTGGAGCGAATTTTTTATGATCTTCTCCCAGAAGATAACGTACTCAAAACGGATTTAAAGCGTTATGGAGATTCCTGTAAAGAATTCTTTAATGAGCAGATCATTACAGATCTGATTCGGGTTGTAAAAAAGGGGAAAGAAGCGGTAGTCGTATGCTGTAAAGCTCATCCCAAAATGAAGACGGATTTTATTGCAGTTAAATTGTATCGTGAAAAGAAATTCAGGAATTTTAAAAAAGATGGAATATATCATCAGGGAAGAATTTGGGATAAACGTCTGGAACGTGGGAAAAAGAAAGGTTCAACGATTGTTAAACAGGTTGAAAGAGAAGTTTGGGTAAACAATGAATACGAGACACTGGAAATATTATATGATCTTGGATTGAAAGTTCCTGAACCAATCGCTTGCACCGAAGATGCAGTTGTAATGAGTTTTATTGGAGATGGGGAGTATTCTGCTCCCTTGCTAAAAGAGATTCGATTTAGTAAAAATGAAGCTGAGGAATTATTTGAAAAGATAGTGATTAATATTGATCTAATGCTTCGAAACCATATTGTTCACGGTGATTTGTCTCCATTTAATATTTTATATCATAATGGAGAACCGGTCATTATTGATTTTCCGCAAGCTGTTGATCCCAATATAAATTTCAATGCTTTTGAGCTTTTACAACGAGATGTGGAAAATATTTGCACTTTTGTTCATAAATTTGGAGTAGAAAAAGATTCATATACAATCTCAAAACAAATGTGGGAACCTTTGTATGGTCCTGTGATGTGTTAGGAGATTAAGAAAAGAGTAGGAGTTCACGCAGAGGACGCAAAGGAATAAAGGCGCAAAGAACGCAGAGAAAAAAATGTCAGAATTTGGATTTATATGATTATATGATTATTGGAGAAATTCAGAAATCCAAAATGAAGCAGGGGGCTTCAAAGATCATTATATTCCCAAGCAGGGGCTTGGGAACAAGAATAAGAATAGAAATTTTTTAAAAATAATTCGTGATAATTCGAGTTAATTTGTGGTTTCAAAAAGAAGGAAGGATAAAATTGCAATACATTAAAGCAAATAATTTAGAATTTTGCTATGAAGATCAAACAGAAAATATTCTTGAAAATATTTCATTTGAAATAATAACTTCAAGTCGAACTGGTCTCATTGGCAAGAATGGAAGTGGGAAAACTACTATCCTGAAATTATTGCAAAGGATAATTTTACCAACCCAAGGTAATATCTATTTCAACAAGGAGATACGTTTCGGATTTCTTCCGCAAGAGATAGCTTTTTCAAAAAATATAACTGTTCTTGATTACCTTTGGAATCAGCAATTGGAGTTATTTGAACTAAAGAAAAAGATTGATAAATTAGAAGAATTCAAAGACCAAGAAGTTGTGGAAATTTTAGAAAATTATGAAAAATTACGAGGTTATAAATTTGAAAATAGAGTGGAAAAGATTATTTCAAAATTTGAATTCGATCCAAAAATATTAGAGCGAAAACTATCCACTTTCAGCGGAGGAGAAAAAACAAAGATCGCTTTATGCAGAATAATCGTAGGAGAACCGGATATTCTTTTATTAGATGAACCTACAAATCATCTTGATGTAAATACTTTGAATTGGCTGGAAAATTATTTGAGGAAAATTCATATTCCCTTTTTGGTAATAAGTCATGATAGAAAATTTCTTGATAATTGTGTAGAGAAAATATGGGAATTGGATAAAAAAACTTTAAAATCATATTCAGGAAACTACTCTTTTTATAAAAATGAAAAAGAGATAGAATTTCAAAGAAAAATGCACGAATATGATGTTCAACAAAAGAAAATCAAGCAACTTAAAAGTACTCTTCAGAAGAAAAAAGACAAAGCAAATAAATATGAGAATTATAAAGAAAAACGTTCTATAAAGAAAAATGGAGGAAAATGCCAAAGAGATGTTCCCTCTTGTGAAGGACCTCGTGTAAAGAATATGATGAGAAATGTAATGGCAAGCGAAAAGAGAATTGAATTGATTTTAGATAAAGAACAATCGAATAAACCGTTTATTGAGAAAGAGAGGAAAATTAAAATTCAAAATTCAAATTTAAAGTGCAGGTTTGTTTTAAAAATAGAAAATCTAAGTAAATCTTATAATCAGAAAAAAATATTTCAGAATCTAACTTTTTCAGTTAAAAACCATTCGAAATTGAATATTACAGGTTCAAATGGTTCAGGAAAATCTACTTTACTTAAGATCATTATAGGAGATATCCAAGATTTTGCAGGAAGTTTCTGCTGGTCTCCACAAACTAAAATCGGATATTATTCACAGGAATTTGATAATCTTGATAGTGAAAAAACAATAATTGACGAAATTCTACAAGGAAATATGGAAGAGCAGACTTTTGTTCGTACGGTTTTGGGAAGTTTTAATATTAGAAATGATATGGTTTATCAAAAAATAAACAGCTTGAGTATTGGTGAACGAAGCAAAATATTTTTGGCAAAAATTATTACTTCTGACGCAAATATTTTGATTTTAGATGAACCTACAAATCATCTGGAAATATCTGCGAGAGAAGCTTTGGAAGAAGCATTACAGGATTATGACGGATCTTTGATATTTGTTTCGCATGACAGATATTTGCAGGAAAAATTAGCTACAGATGTTTTGGATTTAGATAAAAAATGAAGAAAGAAAAATCGTCAGAATTAGGATTCGTGAGATTAGATGATGATTGGATTAATTCAAAAACTATAAGAAAAGTAAGAGTTCACGCAGAGGATGCAAAGGACAAAGAAACAAAGAACGCTGAGAAGAAAAGAGAAAATCCATTTAACTCCCTTCCCTTTGCGAAGGGGAAGGGTAGGGTTGGGGATGGGGTTGAATACAACTAGTGAAATTCTGTCAAAAAAAGGAGAAGTTATGATAAAAGTAGTAATTATATTAATTATTTTAGCAGGTTTAGGGAATCTATTTTCAACAGATTTCAAAAATTTTACGGATGAGCTTAAAGACGAGTCAATTTCAGCAGTAGAAGCTTTTCAAAAATTATACGATTTTTGTGCATATCAAGAAATAACCAAAGGAGAGTTCTCAATATTTAAAAACGAGATTAATGATACACTCACAGCCTATTCACAGCTTTGGATTTCTAAAAAATATAATGTTAGCAAAGAAACTCCGTTGATTGTATTTCTGCACGGTGGAATCTCTACAAAAGATTTTGTACTGGAAAAAGAGCTATTGGAATATGCTCAAAACAATGTGCTCTGGAATAAACTAAAAGAGGAAAATTACATCTTTTTATTTCCAACCGGAAAGATGGGCTATACTTGGTGGGAAAAAGGAGGAATGGAAAATATTCGTTCACAAATTTGGTTATTAAAGCAGAGATATAACATTGATGATAATAAAATTTATCTTACTGGAATTTCTGACGGTGGCTCTGGTTCTTATCATTTTGCCTTGAATCAACCTGATGATTTTGCTTGCTTTCTTCCTATGATTGGAATGCTGGGGGTCGGTTCAATGGTAAATCAAAAACCGGTTTTCATCTCGAATTTGCAAAACAGAGAAATTTATGCGACAAATACAGATAAAGATGGGTTATATCCGGCTGCAAATATGAGAAAAATTGTTGATTTGATGCAAACAGCAGGAGCAAATATTCTCTATAAAGAATTTTGGGATTTAGGACATACTGCTTCATATTTGGAAAATGAAGTGCTCTATCAAATTGGTTTTATAAATTCCCAAATTAGAAATCCATTTTCGGCAAATATTTATTGGGAAACGGCTGATCTTGATTACGGAAAATGTGATTGGCTAGAAATTACTGCAATAGATACTACAAAAACAAAAAAAGATTGGCATATATTCCATAATAGAACTCTTCTCAGTACAAAATTACGTTTTGGATTCTATAACGATAGAGAATGGGAAAACGAGGGTGTGAAAGTTACCAAAATTGTTGAAGAATCTGTTGCTGAAAAATGTGGATTGCTCGTAGATGATATTATTATTGGCTTTGATGAATATTCAATAAAAGGCATTGATGAATTGGTTGAATTCCGAGATACGAAGAAAAAAAATGGTGATAAATTTACTTTAAAAGTACAAAGGAAAGGTAAAGATATTGTTTTAAAAGGGCAATTTTCGGAAGCGGAAGAATTTACAGTTGTTATCGAAGGTAAACAATCCGGAGCAGTGAAAGCTCGCTATTATGGGAATAAATTTGTTTTAGAAACATCACAGATAGAATCTATAAATCTCTATCTTCATCCTCAAATGGTGAATTTTGAAAATCCGGTAATAGTTGAAGTAAATGGGATAGAATTGTTTAATCATAAAGTGAAGTATGATAAAGATTTTCTTCTTGAAAATTTCAGTCATAATTATGATAGAAAAGCACTTTGGGTGAATAAGATAGAATTGAAGATAGATGAATAAAAAAAGAGTTCACGCAGAGGACGCAAAGAAACAAAGACACCAAGATCGCAGAGAAAAAGGAAAAATGTCAGAATTTGGATTAGTGGGATTAGAGGATGATAAGATTATAAAGAAAATCCATCAAAAAAAATATTTTCTTACTCTGCACCCTTTGTGTTTCTTCATCTCCGCGATTTCTGCGTGAAATATCTTTTCTTGTTCCTAAAAGTCCGTGACAAAAGGAGTGAATAAAATGAACAAAAAAATAAAAAAATATACAGAAGCAAATAGAAAAGCTTGGAACGAAGCAATGCCGAAACATCGGGATGTGATGACTGAAAAATGGGATAAATTGTACTCAGATCCAAATTTCATTTTCCAAAAAGATGAAGAGTTTGAGAATTTAAATAAAATCGGAATAAAAGGGAAAAGAATTGCGCATCTATCTTGCAATAATGGTCTTGAATTGATGTCTTTGAAAAGACTTGGAGCAAAAAAGTGTGTTGGATTTGATATTTCTGATGAAGCAATTTCTGATGCAAAGTTAAGAGCGGAGAAATTTCAGATTGATTGCCAGTTCGTTCAAACTGATGTTCTGGAAATTGATGAAAAATATTATGGGAAATTTGATATGGTTTACATCACAGTAGGTGCTTTGATTTGGATTCCTGATCTGAATTTGTATTTTGAAAAAGCATCTAAGCTATTAGTAAATGGCGGAATACTTTTCATTTATGAACATCATCCGTTTGCAAGTATTTTTCCTTTTGAGGACGACAAAGATCCTTTGAAAGCAGAGAATAGCTATTTTACTGATGAGATTTATATTGGAAATGAAGGGATAGATTATTATGGAAATACAACTTATGAATCAGCATCAGCTTATGAATTTTCATATACTATCTCAAAATTGTTGAATATTCTTATTAGAAATGGTTTTTGTCTTACCTTATTTAATGAATATGACAAAGATATTGCTTTGAGTTTTGCCAGGTTGGAAAAAGCTGATATTAAATTGCCTTTGAGCTATATTCTTATAGCTCGGAAAAAATGAATATCCAATATCCAACATGGAATTTCCAATGATGAAGGTAAAAGAAAAGATAAAAAATCCGAACTCATTATCATCTTTTCTCTGTGCTCTCAGTGTTCTCTGTGGTTAATGTTTTATTTTTAGTTTTGATTAAAAAGAGGTCTTCAAATGGAAAACTATGAAGTAATAAAAAAAGAGAGTGATGCTTACTGGGAAAAGGTATTCAAGAACTCTGATTATGATTTTTTCAAACTTGCAAAATCTGAGCAATGGTTAGTTTTTATCAATGAACTCAAACAAAAAAAGGTGAAAACAGTTCTTGATATGGGTTGTGGAGGTGGTCATTGGAGCATTGTACTGGCGAGAGCCGGATTTCAAGTTACAAGTGTTGATATTTCCGAAACAGCTATAAAAAATCTAAATGAATGGAAAGAACGAGAATATCTGAATACTCTAATTGAAACAAAAATATGTTCTCTTGAAAAATATTATGAATCAAGTGAAAAGGAGAAATATGATCTGGTAATTTGCAATTCTGTTTTGGATCATATTATTATTAGAGATGTGAAAAATAGTCATAAACTATTAAATTCAAACGGATATTTATATTTAAGCTTTGATGAAGATAATAATGATGATAAAAAGTCTTTTAAAACAACTAAAGATAATATGAGAAAATATACAAAAGGAGAATATTCAGGAATGCTTTGGAAATATTATTCGGAGAAAGAGATTAAAAAGCTATTGGAACATAAATTTAGTATTGAAAAATTTGTTGTTACAAAAAAGGGAAGAAGGCAAATTTGGGCAAAGAAATTGAAAATTTAATATTGAAGATTGAAAAACACACCTCCCGACTGAAACCGTTCTCCTCTCAAGATGAGAATTATTCTGTGCTCTCGGTGTTTTTTGTTATTAATATTCTTAGTCTGTGTTATGTCTGTGTAAGTCTGGTGCGTCACGATGCGTTGTATAGTCAGCTGGTGCAAATCCAGTGCGACTAATTTTCCGTTCGGTCG
>JAIORE010000167.1 GCA_021108315.1 Candidatus Cloacimonadota bacterium | reverse complement strand
AGGGGGATAGGTAGAAGGATAATTCCAAAGAATAAACCAGCGAAATCTGGGAGAACAACTATTAAATTTATATGGAATATCTGGAAACCTGTCTCTACTCTACTGGCAATAAGTTATATTTTTTTGGAGATTTAATGTTTTTTTCAATTTTAAATACGGTATTGATTGTATCCGGAATTTCCGGTTTCTTAGCATTACTATTGGTTGTTGCAGAACATTTCTTTGCAAATTATGGTGAATGCGAAATTGACATCAATAAAGGTAAAAAAATCATCAAAGTAAAAGGTGGTTCATCATTACTTTCGACATTGAATGAAAACAAAATTTATCTCGCATCTGCCTGTGGTGGGAGAGGGAGTTGCGGATTTTGCAAGTGCACTGTCAATTCTGGAGCTGGACCATTATTACCTACAGAAAAACCATTTTTATCAAATGTAGAGATCAAAGAAAATGTCAGATTATCCTGCCAAGTAAAAATCAAAGAAGATATCAAAATAGAAATTGAAGAATCCATTTTTAACATAAGAAAATTCAAAGGAAAAGTAGAAAAAATCGTTGATTTAACCTATGATATTAAAGAATTAACCATAAAATTAATTGAACCAAATGATGTTTCATTCAAAGCCGGGCAATATGTCCAATTGGAAGCACCAAAATATGAGAAAAGCAAACAACCAATTAGTAGAGCGTATTCCATTTCCTGCACTCCCGAGATGAAAGGTTACATTCAATTGATTATCAGGAGAGTTCCCGAAGGAATCTGTACAACTTATGTATTTGATTACCTCAAAGAAAATGATGTGATAAATCTTACAGGACCTTTTGGCGATTTTTTAATCCAAGAAACAGATGCCGATATGATATTTATTGCAGGAGGTTCTGGAAAAGCTCCTATAAAATCTATGGTGGAATTTCTCACTGCAAAAAATTGTGAACGAAGAATGGTGTATATGTTTGGAGCACGTACTCAAAAGGATTTGTATTTTACAGAAATGTTTGAAAATTTTGAAAATAAATTAGCAAATTTTAAATATGTTCCGGTATTATCTCAACCAGAAAAAGATTCGGATTGGCAAGGTAGAACAGGATACATACCAAAATACTTTGACGAATTTATCATAAATCCTAAAAATACCGAAGCTTACCTTTGCGGAAGTCCCGGAATGCTTTCTGCTGTAGTGAAAGTTCTTAAACAAAAGGGAGTTCCAGAAGATAAGATTTATTTTGATAGTTTTTAAAAGATTTCACGCAGAGAACGCAGAGTCGAAGAAACGCAAAGACGCAGAGAAAAGAGAAAATGTATCACAAACAATTCTGTTTGTGTATAAAATAAATAATGCACAAAGCACAAACTGGATTGTTTGTGATACTTAACTTGATAGTAGCTTTTTTTGAAATAAAAAAGAGGAATAATGAAACAAACTCCCGAAGAAAAGAAGATACAAGATAAAATGGCACCCGGAATTCTTTCTTTAAAAGGTTTTTTGGGAAATGACAATCGGCATCTACACGATATAATTTTAGAAGATAAAAAGGTTTTAGAAAAATTAGGAAAAACACGAGAAGAGATTGCAGAAAGAATGTCATTTTTTACGAACCAAGCATTTGAAAATTATGATGGTTGTATGATAGTTGAAAACAAATTTGAAGTTGAATATTTTTCAGTTCGCGGACGAGTGATTTGCCCATTTCCTGCCCCCGGTTCTTATCAAAAAGGTAGAATTAATTTCAAAAATTTAGAAAAGGATATTTCTCTATCTTGGACACCATTGAATATCCATATGATAAAAGCACACGGATTTTTTGAAGGAATTGGTTCAGCAAATCGTTTGGAACCGGAAATATTAGTTAAGGCATTATTCTAATGAAAAAGAAACTAACCATTTTACTTATTTTTATTTTAAACTTTTCTTTATGGTCACAAAACTTAGATAAGAAAAAACAGCAACTTGAAGATTTGAAATCAAAAATTTCCAAACAAGAAGAGCTTATTAAAAAATCTGAAAAAGATATTAAGAATACTTCAAAAAATCTGAAAAGCAAAGAAAAGAAAAAGAAACAAGCTGAAAAAAAGATTAAAAAACTGAAACAAACAGAAAATAAAGCTCAAGATGATTTAAATAAAACAGTTGAAAACTTGAATATTTCTAACAAAAGACTCCAAATTTTTGACCAATTACGGCAAGATGAGCTAAGGAAATTGTGCATTGCTCATTATGAGAAGATGATATTTCCCCAAAAAGAGATTGATTCAAGGCTTCTTGCCAGCTTGATATTAAATACAAATACTGAAATTCAATTGGAAAAAGGAACGAAAGGTGATTTGGAAAAGAAGAAAAAAACTGAGGATAAAGATTTAGAAAATATTAAATGGTCGAAGTATGTTACTAATAAAAATAAGAAAAAAATCACTAAAAGTATAAATAACCTTTCATCCAATCTTTCTTCTTACAAAAGTAAAAAGAAAAAAGCAATTAAAAACAAAGAATTATACGAAAAAGAAGCATCAGCCCTTCACGAACTAATTGCAAAATTACAAACCAATATTGCTGATGATGAATATTCTTATAAATTTTCTACAGAAAAATTGATTTGGCCAGTGAAAGGTGATATTATCAATAAATTTGGTTTGCAAAAAAGCGGTGCTTACAATGTGAGTACTTTGAATAATGGAATTGATATTCGAGCAGTAGAAGGAACGGAAGTTGTAGCTGTTGATAAGGGAGTTGTTGCTTTTGCAGAATGGTTTACCGGAGCAGGAAAAATGGTCATTATTGATCATCAAAACGGTTTTTTTACTCTCTATTCACATAACAGCAATATATTGGTTGCAAAAGGTGATAATATTACCAAAAATCAGAAAATTGCTCTAACAGGAAAAACAGGCTCTACAGAAGAAGCTTGTTTGCATTTTGAGATACGGAAAAGAGGAAATCCGGTTGATCCGCTTCATTATTTGGAGTAAGCAATGGGAAGAGATAACCACAGAGAACACAGAAAAATTTAGTCACGGATTTTCACGGACAAAGAACGGATAAGAAAAATAGGTAGATGCCAATGTTGTATTTTATTATTATTTCATTAATTATTGTAGTATTATTCAGATTTTACTATTATTTTAAAGATAAAATCAAAACAAATAATGATCAAGAATCATTTGAATACATTAAATATGTTGAAATTTTAGAAACAAATAATCCAAGTGATATTGCAATTGTAAAGAGTATATTAAGCACATACGAGATAATTTATTATTTTAAAGGAGAACATTTAACTCCGATAAGACCTGCTATAGAAACTGCAAAATTAATGGTAAATATTGAACAAGTTGATGAAGCAAAGGAAGTTTTGAAAGACTTAAAGCTCAATTATATGGTTTTTAACTTTAGCAATAGTGAATCAGAAGAATGAGGAATAACAATGTATTCAAAAAATGATATTGATATAATCAAAAAAACAATTTTAAAAGAAATAGAACCTTACCAGATAGTATTATTCGGTTCTTATGCAACTGGTAAACAAAATGACGAAAGTGATATTGACTTAATGATCTTAATGAAAGAAAAAATTACTCGAAAAAATAAACTTGATATTCTTTTTAGAATTGAAAAAAGATTTCTTAAATTGAAATACGATATTGATATAATTCTAAAAAATTGGGCTGAATTTAATAAATATAAAAAATATATTGGAACTATCAACTATGATGTTTCTAGAGAAGGGAAAATAATATGGACCAAGATTTAAAAACAATTGTAAATAGATGGCATATAAAAGCTAATAATGATTTATTAACAATAAAAGATTTGTTTAAGTCTGAAAATGTAATCACTGATTCTATTTGTTTTCATTCTCAACAAGCAGTAGAAAAATACTTGAAAAGTTACCTTGTGGCATTACAAAAACCTTTTAAAAATACACACAGCATTACATCAATTTTAAAGCTTTGTAGTGCTATTGATAAAGATTTTGAAGAACTTGATTTTGCTGTATATTTAACAAATTATGCTGTAGAACTCCGATATCCTGATGATTTCTACATACCAGATTTAGAAGAAGCTAAAGATGCTTATGAAATTGCTTTGAAAGTAAAATCATTTGTAATCAATAAAATTGATAGAAATGAATAAATTCGATTTAAAAAGCAAATATAAGCCAAAAGGTGATCAACCGGAAGCTATTAATGAGCTTGTGCAGGGATTGAACTACGGAGAAAAATTTCAAACACTCCTCGGTGTAACCGGCTCGGGAAAAACTTTTACAATAGCAAATGTGATCAAAGAGATCAATAAACCAACTTTGGTAATTTCGCACAACAAAACACTTGCAGCACAATTATATGGTGAATTCAAACTACTTTTCCCAAATAATGCAGTTGAATATTTCATCAGTTATTATGATTATTACCAGCCGGAAGCCTATATTCCCGGCAGAGATATTTATATTGAAAAAGATTCGGATATTAACAGTCAGATAGAAAAACTTCGTTTACACGCTACCATGTCTTTGATGGAAAGAAATGATGTGATCATTGTTGCCAGTGTTTCTTGCATTTACGGCTTAGGAATTCCTGAACAATATCGAGAAGCTCAGATCAGGATCAAAGTTGGTGAATTTATTGAACGAAATAAATTACTAAAAAAACTTGTAGAAATTCATTACGGACGGAATGATATTGCTTTTGAACGCGGAGCTTTTCGAGTAAATGGAGATATTGTCGACGTTTATCCAGCTTATTTGGAACATTCTGTTCGGATAGAATTTTTTGGAGATGAGATTGAGAAAATATCCCGAATAAATCCGCTTGATAACAAAGTTATTGAAGTAGTTGAGGAATATCCCATCTATCCGGCAAATCATTTTATAACTACTAAAAGTAGCTTGAATCTAGCAATTAAATCTATAAAGGAAGAGCTTAAAGAGCAAATAACTGCATTTGAAAAAGAAAATAAATTGGTAGAAGCACAAAGAGTTGAGCAACGTACGAATTTTGATATTGAGATGCTTCGGGAAATTGGATTTTGTTCTGGAATCGAAAACTATTCACGTCATCTCACCGGAGCAAAAAAGGGTGAACCACCATATTGTCTTCTAGATTACTTTCCAGATGATTTTCTGATGGTAATAGACGAATCTCACGCTTCAATTCCTCAATTTCACGCAATGTACGGTGGAGATTATACTCGCAAAAAAAATCTTGTTGACTATGGTTTCAGACTTCCCTCTGCTTTTGATAATCGTCCTTTGAAATTTGCAGAATTTGAAAAGAAGATCAATCAAGTGATTTTTATCTCAGCAACTCCCGGACATTATGAGATGGAACATACCAACGGTGTTTTCGTTGAGCAAGTTATTCGACCAACCGGACTTCTTGACCCAGAAATTGAAGTTAAATCGGTATCTACGCAAGTTGATGACCTTTTGGAACAAATTCAAAAACGAACCAAGCAGAAACAGAGAGTTTTAGTTACTACATTAACCAAAAGAATGTCAGAAGATCTAAGTGAATATTTTATCAAAGCAGGTATCAAAGCAAAATATATGCACAGCGAAATCAAAACAATGGAAAGAACCCAAATTATCAGAGAACTTCGTCTCGGTAAAATTGATGTACTGATCGGGGTAAATCTTCTGAGAGAAGGATTGGATCTACCGGAAGTATCTCTCGTTGCAATATTAGATGCAGATAAAAGCGGTTTCTTACGTAATACAAGATCTTTGATTCAAACAGCAGGTCGGGCAGCGAGAAATGTTAATGGAAAAGTGATATTTTATGCTGAGAAAATAACTCCGGCAATGAAGGAAACTATTGATGAAACCAATAGAAGAAGGCAGAAACAACTTAATCATAATAAGGAAAACAACATAACTCCAGCTAGTATTAAAAAAAATATTGACGACATAATGACTTCTACATCTGTGACGGAAGGTTTTGATAAAAAAAGGTCAAAATCGAAAAAAGAAAAAGAGGATGATTTCAAAAAGTATTTAGAACTTGATTCTAAAGAAAAAATTATTGAAGTTTTGGAAATGGAAATGATGGAAGCAGCGAAAAATTTAGATTTTGAAATAGCAGCAGAAATTAGAGATAGAATTTTTGAATTGAAAAACATATAATTGAAGATAAGGTAACTCTTATGAATTCAACCTCTTATGAATTCTCTTTCAAAGACACAATACAATCACTTATTCTCATGTTTAACCACAAAAAATATCAACAAATAAAATATTATATATCCGGAGGAAATCATGTCTGAAATACCTGAAAAGGTTATAAAAAACCGTGATGGTCAAATTATCAAAGAAAATGAAAATGTTAAACTAAAAATGGAAGTAGAAAAGGATGAGGTAAAATCGGTAGGTGATTACAATAGTTCTCCTGTCTATATCTATCATGATTGGTGTGTACGCTGTGGTATTTGCGTTGCATTTTGCCCAACTGGAGTATTATCCAGAAAATCTGACGGCTCTCCATTTGTAGAATTTCCCGAAAAATGTATCCACTGTGAAACTTGTGACAGACTTTGTCCAAATTTTGCAATAACCGGTGCAAAAAAGTAAGGAGGAAATAATGACAAAAAAAAATAAAGAAAAAGAGATGGTTTTATTACAAGGAAATCAGGCAATTGCCTATGGTGCTTTAGCTGCCGGAGTTAATTTCTTTGCAGGTTATCCTATTACACCATCAACAGAAATAGCTGAAATCCTTTCCCTTGAACTTCCTAAACGAGGTGGTTCTTTTATCCAAATGGAAGATGAAATCGCCAGTATCTCTGCAATTATCGGAGGTTCATTAGCAGGAGCAAAAACAATGACTGCAACAAGCGGTCCCGGTTTTTCTCTGATGCAAGAAGGTATCGGATTTGCCAGAATGACAGAAACTCCTTGCGTAGTAGTGAATGTGATGCGAGCTGGACCAAGTACCGGTTTACCAACCAATCCTTCGCAAGGTGATATTATGCAATCCCGTTGGGGAACTCATGGAGATTCTCCGGCAATCGTACTTTATCCAAATTCTGTTAAAGAAAGCTTTGAACTTACAATTCGAGCCGTAAATCTGGCAGAAAAATATAGAACTTGTGTCGTTTTATTATCAGACGAAGTTTTGGGGCATATGCGCGAAGCTGTGATGCTTCCCGATTTGGATGATGTGAATATTGTAAAAAGAATAAAACCAAATGTTCCGCCGGAATGGTATAAACACTATAAAAATAATCCAAAATACCGTACTCCGGTTGCTAATTTCGGTGAAGGCTATCGTTTTCATGTAACCGGATTAGCTCATGATGAACTTGGTTTCCCTACCAATAAAAGTGAAGAAGTTGATGAAATGATGGATCGCTTAGATAATAAGATTAAGCATCATGTTGACGACCTTATCCAGATAGAAAGTTTTATGATGGATGATGCCACAACTGCAATTCTTGCAGTTGGAATTACCTCTAGAGCTGCTAAAGCTGCCGTTTTGATGGCAAGGAAATTAGGGAAAAGAGTTGGACTCATTCGTCCTCTCACAATCTGGCCTTTCCCAAATGATATTATTAGAAAGTATTTTTCAGAAGTTAAAACTATTATCGTTGCTGAATTGAATCAAGGTCAACTCTATCTTGTAATTAAAAGAATTATGGCGTACAAGAAGAAAAGAAGAATTGTCCCACTTCTTCGAAACGATGGTGAACTTATTACACCACAGCAGATTTTAGATGTAATTTTGGAGGGAAAATAAAATGGAAAAAATTTCTCAAAAAACAATTCATAAATATTTACGACATAATAAACATTTTCCTCATGTTTGGTGCCCTGGATGTAGTAACGGTATAGTTCTCGGGGCAACAATCAGAGCGGTTGCCGAACTTGGTTTAAAAAAAGATGATGTAGCAATGGTTTCCGGAATTGGATGTTCCAGTAGAATGCCGGTTTACGTGGACTTAAATACTTTGCACAGTGTGCATGGAAGAGCAATTGCCTACGCCACCGGAATAAAAATGGTAAAACCCAAAATGAATGTTTGTATAGTTACCGGAGATGGTGATGCTACTGCAATTGGCGGAAATCATCTTATCCATGCAGCTCGTAGAAACATTGATCTTACTGTAATTCTAATAAATAATAATATATACGGTATGACTGGCGGACAATTTTCTCCAACAACTCCTACCGGTGATATAGCAACAACAACTCCTTATGGAAATATTGATCCGGTTTTTGATATTTGTGAATTAGCAATGGGTGCCGGAGCAACTTTTGTAGCGAGAACCAGTGCTTACCATGCCATAGAAATGAAAAGTTTTATCAAACAAGCCTTTGTACACGATGGCTTTTCTCTCGTTGAAATTATTAGTGCTTGTCCGGTTATCTACGGACGATTAAATCGAAAAGGTGATGCACCAGAAATGATGCGCAATATGAAAGAAAATGTAATTACTGCATCTGCATATGAAAAATTAGCTCCGGAAAATCGAGAAAATAAAGTCATACGTGGAATTCTAAGAAATGTAGATAAACCTGAATACACAAAGCAATATGCGAAATTAGTTGAATCTTTAAAACCTAAAGCGGAGGATTCTAATGGTAATTAAAAGTGAAGATGTACGATTTTTCGAGGAAATACGGTTAAGCGGAAGTGGTGGACAAGGTTTGATCACTGCCGGTATTATACTTGCAAAATCTGCTGTTTATAAAGGCATTAGAGTCACTCAAACACAAAGTTATGGACCGGAGTCTCGCGGTGGAGCCAGTAGAGCAGACGTTATTATGAGTGATACAGAGTTCTTCTATCCGGAAGCTACCAGCTTTGATATTTTGCTTTGCCTTACCCAAGAAGCTTGTGATAAGTATGCACCAAATTTAAAAGAAGATGGAATTCTTATCGTTGATTCAACTTTAGTAAAAAATATTTCAATGATTAATAATAAAATATATGAATTACCATTTACAAATATAGCCCACGAGAAACTTGGTTCAATTCTTCCTACAAATATTATTTCATTATCATTCTTGGTGAGAAAAACTGATATTATTTGCGAAAAATCTCTTAAAAAAGCTATAAAAACAACAATGAAAGCACGTCATATAGATATGAATCTTAAAGCTATGAAAATAGGATTTAAATTGGCAGATGAATATAATTCGGAGGATTAGTGCTGAATAAGCTCAATCACATTGGTATTGCTGTAAAAAATATTGAAGATACACTCTTGATTTATAAAAAATTGGGGTTGGAATTGGAATCTATAGAAGAAGTTCCTTCCCAAAAAGTTAAGGTTGCTTTTATTCCAATTGGTGAAGTTCGTATCGAATTATTAGAACCTACTTCCGATGATAGTCCTATTGCCAAATTTATTGCAAAAAGAGGTGAAGGAATTCATCATTTGGCTTTTGGTACTGATGATGTTGTAGAAGAACTCAATCTTGCCGAAAGTAATGATCTGCGTTTGATTGATAAAGTTCCAAGACAAGGAGCTCATAACGCAAGTATAGCTTTTTTGCATCCAAAATCAACACTTGGGGTTTTGATAGAACTCTGTCAGGAAAATCACTGATTAGATGATAGATGCTAATATCTCTCGCAAAGACGCAAAGAAGAAAAGTTAATTCGTAGTTCGGATATTTATTATAACAGACGTTAATGTTTGCATTTTCGTCTGTTTTTTTGTGAACTAATTATTACTTTGACAATTATTATTGCATTTTGTTTGCTGTATTAAGAAATGCAGATTAAGGAAAAATAATGGAAAGAATCAAACTCCCTTTATCAGAATTAACATTTTCCCAAAAGCTTGACTTATTGGAAACTATTTGGAATGATTTATCTATGAACGAGAAAATTCTCGAATCTCCTGTTTGGCATCAAGCGGTTCTTAAGGATAGAAAAAAAGCTTTAGCTTTAGGTAAGGCTACTGTGTCCGATTGGAAAGAAGCTAAAGTTAGGATTAATGATGAAATCTTGAGTCGGGTTTTGAGTAATAATAAACAAGCTATTTATTAAAATTATATATTACTTAGAGATTTATTGAAATCAATTTTGTATCAAAACTAGACTCGGGATTTCATTTTTTTTTAAATTTGGGAATAATTGGGAAACCGTTGAAACGGTTATTAAAAAATTTTCGTCTTATTAACCACAAACTTAAGTTTGTGGTTAATGCGAAGAGAGTTATTACTTAACCGTTTCAACGGTTTCAGAGATTTCTGAAATACAAATTGAGTATAAGGGAAAACCACTTTTCGGGTAGTATACTTCAATTGAGCGAAAAATCAACTTTATCTAAAGAAGTTTTTATAAAAGTAGTATTTGAACAAAAAAGAAGATTTTAAAAAGTAAAGATGAGGGCTTATGGAAGCAATTAGAATTACGAAACGAGTTGAATCTGATTATTTAAGTGAATTAAAACAGTTTAAAGGAAGAAAAGTAGAAATTATTATTTTTCCCTTAGATGAACATAAGAAAGTAAAAATTAATAAACTTTTCGGTTCAATTTTAGATTTACCTGATGGTTTGAAATTTCAAAATAAGATTAGGAATGAATGGAAAGATTGATGAATTACTTATTTGATACTAATGCAATTATTTATTTACTATCAGGACAAGGTAAATTTCCTAATTTTCAAGAATCTGATAATTTTTATATCTCATTCATTACGCAGATTGAGTTATTATCTGGAGACTTGGATACTAAAGCAGAATTGAAGATAGAAGAAATTTTAAGAAATTTTGAAATCGTTCACTCCAGTCCTTCTATTGTAACTTTTTCAATAAAATATAGAAAAAATTATTCTCTCAAAGTACCCGATTCTATAATTTCAGCTACTGCCAAAACACTGGAAGCAACCTTTATAACAGCTGACAAGCAATTAGTAAAGAAAATTAAAGACAATTTAGTCATTTTCAACCCATTATAAGTAAATAGAAAATGCATCAATAAAACGTTCATAACAATCAAATTTACCTTTTGAACAGATGAAAGTTACGTTTTCATCAAATTACCCCAAAATAAGGAATATTATGAAATTTTTAGATGAAATAAAAAAACTCAAAAAGCATAAAAAAGCAATAATATTAGCACATAATTATCAAACATTAGATGTACAAGAAGTAGCTGATTTTGTGGGAGATTCACTTCAACTTTCTCAAGAAGCAGCGAGAGTAGAAGCGGAAATAATTGTTTTTTGTGGTGTACGATTTATGGCAGAAACTGCTAAGCTTCTTAAGCCAAATGCAAAAGTATTACTTTCTTCTAAAAATGCCGGTTGTCCAATGGCTGATATGATCACAGGAGAGCAGTTAAGAGAATTCAAAAAGCAATATAATAATCCGATTGTTGTGTGCTATGTGAATTCTACGGTTGAAGTTAAAGCTGAAAGTGATATTTGCTGTACTTCGGGTAATGCCATTAAAATTATAAATTCAATTCCACAGGAGAAAACTATTTTATTTGTTCCCGATCAAAATCTCGGAACTTTTTCTGCTCAAAAAACTGGAAGAAACGTCATTGTCTGGGATGGTTATTGTAATGTTCATCATCATTTTATTACAAAAGATAATGTTATCAAAATTAGAAAAGAGTATCCCGATTATGCTCTCTTGGTTCATCCGGAATGTAAACCGGAAGTATTTAATCAAGCAGATCTGGTTTGTTCCACAAAAGGTATGGCAGATTATGTAAAGGAACATGATAAAGTAATTATTGGCACGGAAGTTGGATTGTTTGAACAGCTTAAAGCTAAATTTCCTGAGAAAAAATTAGTTCCTCTTTCTGAAAAAGCAATCTGCATAAATATGAAGAAAACTACCTTAAATGATGTGTACCTCACTTTGAAAAATGAGAATAATGAGATTATTTTAGATGATGATATTATGAAAAATGCAGTTAAATCTATTGATCGAATGCTGGAATTGTCTTAGAATTTAATATTTAGAGACTTCTAAAAAAAACGCTAATTACTCTACTTTTATTGGACATTTTTCATGATTATTTTTATCTATATGCAATAATTTACATTTAACCCCATCCCCAACCCTTCCCCTTCGCAAGGGGAAGGGAGTAATTCTCCCCTTACGAAGGGGAGTTAGAGGGGTTTATAAAATTTTCAGTTATTGTTATTTAAAAATAATTTAGGTTTTTCTTAAAATGCTAATGTCCAATTATGATAACATCTATTTTAAATATATAATGTTAAGACCATTTTAAACTGTATTTTTTTAGAGGTTTGATTTAATATTGAATATTGAATATTTGGTTAACGAGTTTTCTCTGCTCTGGGTGACAAAAGAAAATACGCCACGAATTCACGAATAAAAAAAGAAAAAGAATATTTACCGCAAAGACGCTAAGTACGCAAAGCATTTATCATTTATCATTTAAAATTTATAATTTTTTTGTTAGTATTGTTTGTCTTGTTCGTAGCTAAAAGAATTAAATGAAATTAAAACCGGTAAAATTACCTTTTGGAAAAACGATCTATCAAACAGAAAATGGTCAATCTATATCAAGTGATGTAGTTGATCTGGTTGACCTGATTATAAAGAAGGAAACTCAAAATATTGGCGAAATCCTTGAACTTGGTAGCGGAAACGGAATAATTTCCATAATGTTAAAATATCATCGAAGAAATTGGAACATTGTTGGAATAGAAATCCAAGAACATTTGGTGGAGTTATCAAACAAAAATTCCGAATTATCCGAACTTTCTATAAATTTTAGAAAAGCAGATATTAGAAGTTTTTCTTCTCAAAATAACTATGATTTAATCATATCCAATCCTCCCTTTTATTCCATTTCTAATGGTAGAATCAGCCCAATAAAAGAGCGAGCAATTTCTCGGCACGAAATACTTTGTACATTGGAAGATGTAATTTTTGCAATTGATCGAAACCTCAAAGAAGCAGGAAAATCTTATATTATCTATCCAAAATTTCGTCTTCCGGAAATTGAGAAAGTCATAAAAAAGGTTGACCTGAGAATAGTAGAAAAAAATGTTTCAAAAAGCTTGAAAAATAAACAAAAACTGCTAATTATTTTGGGAAGAAGGGATAAATGATAAAAATTGAAGATTTTTCATTACTTTCGGAAGAAATTACATTATTTAATGTAGAAAATCTGACGTTAGAAGATGGACAGCATCTTATTCTTTCGGGTAACAATAATTCAGGAAAAAGCCTTTTCTTAAAAGTATTGCACGGAAATTATTCCAATTTTACAGGTTCAATTGAAATTAATGAAAAACCACTGAAATTTTATAGAAAAAGAAAAATCAGCATTTTGATTGACCATAACACACATCTATTTTTAGAAAAATCTGTAATGAAGAATATTTTACTTCCTATTTCAAGAAAAAAATCAGATCTGAATGATAAGATTATGGAGCTATTTACGATTGCCGAATTAGGAGAAATTTACAAAATAAAAATCGGATTATTGAGTCTTTCTACTCAAAAGATAATTGAACTTATCCGAGCTGTTGTTCAAAATCCACATTTGATTATGTTTGATGGCTTGGATCGTTATTTTGATAGTGAAAACACGAAAATAGTCGAAAAAATATTAAAAACTACGGTAGAAAATGGGACAATATTTATTGGAACAGCCAAATCTAAGATTGATACATTTCAACAAAATTTTTCCATAATAGATAAGAAGGTTATTTCGATATGAAAGCAAGATTGTTTCTACAACTTTTCATTTTTATAATTCTGCTCGTTTTCTGGAATCTCTTGTATTATCTCGTTGATTTTCAGAAAAATAATTATTTTGATGCTTTATCGGAATTTCCGATGATTGTATTTTCTTATGAAGAAACTGAGGTTGATTCTTTGCAGCAAGAACTCAATACTTTCTCTTTTATCAGGCGAATTGAAAAAGATGATGAGCAGCAAGTTGTGCAAAATCTGGTTGATCAATATGAACTAAATAATGCTGATGAAATAGTGCAAAAATATTCGCTTCCTAATGTTTTAAAAATTTATTTCAAGGGAGATTTATTAGGAGTTTCCCAAAAGAAAACTTTGTTAACTGCCTTAGAAAGTTTTGGCAAAAATATTGAATGGAAATACAATGATAAATATTGGTTTCATTATTGGAGAAAAATACAGCTTCTCGATAAAATCCGTGATAATTTGAAATATTTCTTAATTTTTATATTTTTCTTTGTGATTTTCTTAAGGATTCGTCTGGAAAATAAGAACGATCATTTTTGGAAAATATTTCAAGCTGCCGGTGGAAATTATTTTCAAAGGCGTAAAATATTTTTACTTCAATCATTTTTCTTAATTGTTTTCTCAATTGGTTTGAAAATTGTCATTTTTTATTCATTGGAATATTATCGTTATGCCGATTTTCTGAATTTTAAACAGAACAGATTGTATCTGGGACTTTACCTGTACGAAGGAGTTACTTTGTTTGCTGCTAACTTGATTTGTGGTGCAGTATTGTGGAAAAAATTATGAAAAAACATATACCAAATATATTAACAATTTTAAGGATTATTCTTGTTCCTATTTTTATCTATTTTGTTTTTCTAAATGATAGTTCTAATCATGTATTGTGGGCAACTATTGTGTTTATTATCGCCAGTATCACAGATTATTTTGATGGAATGCTAGCTCGTAAATTTAAGGTTATCTCTAATTTTGGTAAAATTATGGATCCTTTGGCTGATAAAATTTTAGTTGCTTCTGCACTTTTTGCTTTGGCTTTCAAACCTATTGATTTTATCAGTATCTACATTGTAATTATCATTATTTTCAGAGAAATTATCATCACAATTCTTCGAGATTATTATGCTCGCAAAAAAGTATTTATTGCCGCCAATATCTGGGGAAAATTGAAAACTATTTTGCAAATGGTCGGTATTATTTTTGCTCTGATTTTCTATTCAATGAAAAAATTTCTTCATTTAGAATCATCGCAAGAAAGTTTTGTGGTAAGTTCAATAAATATTTTTTTCTGGGGAGTTGCCTTAGTTACGGTTTTATCGGGATTGAATTATTTTTTTGTGAAACACAAGAAATAAGAATCTGAAACGCAGATTTTACGGATTAATAGATTTCATGGATTTGAATACTTTATTATAAAAAATGGAAAAAATAATGATAAATTCAAAATTTTTATAATTATTTTATTTTTAGTAGCGTATTATAATTTATTCTCTCTATTACAAAACTCCTGAAAAATACAAATAATCCTCAATCTTAATGGTATCTGCTTCTCTTTTTCTAAAATATTATCTTTTCGTATAGCTTTTTTTAATGTGATTGGCTATGATATTCATGAGTTATTCACTGAAATTGCTATTTAAGGTTTAGGTCAAATGTGCCTTCACCTACGGTCATTTGACCTTATTTCATCAAAAGCATTTTATTAATAATTTCTTTACCTCCGTTGGAAATTTTATACAAATAAACACCTGAACCTACCTGTTTATTAAATAGATCTGTTCCGTTCCAAATAACCGAGTGATTGCCAATTTCTAATTTATTTTTAACTAACGTTCTGATTTTTTGTCCTCTGATGTTGAAAATCTCAATTTTTGTGTCTTCCAATTTATTTATAGTTAAGAAAGAAATTGTAGTTGTCGGATTAAATGGATTGGGATAATTGTTTATAAAAAAATCATCTGCAATAATTACTTCATCATCACTATTTCCGGTAAAATCTACCGAAATGATTTCCGAAGAGTTGCTCGTTCCATCTTCATAAGTTGCAACAACATAGAAATTATAAGCCATAATAGGAGAAACGGATCTTGTAAAAGTTGTAGCTTCTGTAAAACCTATATTTATAAAATTATACTCACCCATTTGCATAAAAATATCAAAATTAATGAAATCCTCATCATCAAAACCATCAAAATTCCAATTTAGAATTACATCATAGAGAGTCTCTTGTGCTTCTGTTTCATAAGTAAGATTGTAGGGTGGAGATAAATATTCGGGAAACAGATCAATTTGTGTTTCGATGAATGGGATTACCGTTACCTGCTGGGTTCCATTAGAATAGCCGTTAAGATCAACTGGAATATCATAAGTTCCTTCATAAATGGAGAATAAAAAATAGCCGTTTTCTTCAACTTCATAAGTTTGGTCGTGAACTTGAACAGAAGCTCCTGAATAATCAA
This sequence comes from Candidatus Cloacimonadota bacterium, assembly GCA_021108315.1. GTDB lineage: Bacteria > Cloacimonadota > Cloacimonadia > Cloacimonadales > TCS61 > JAIORE01. The sequence continues at coordinate 2,258 of JAIORE010000167.1, read as the reverse complement.
AATCCGGTTCATCAACAACCACATATCCGCTTAGCAGACCATATTGAGGATCAAGTATGAAGCTTATAGTTTCATTCGTTTCACCAACTTGATGGATAAATATTCCTGCATCTTGCCCATTTGACAAAAAACAGGATGGATTAGTTGTATCATTAAATTCAGTTCGACCCACATTGGCGGAAAAATGAGCATTATTAGGACTTCCATTTGAATTAGGAGTTCCACCGGGGCGATAAATATAAAGTTCATCGGGAGGTCCCGAAGCATTTCCTTCTCCATCATAAAGCGTATTAACACGGGAGATAGTTAGTCCAGAACCCGGTAGATTGTCTTCAAAAGTTCCTGATTCCTGTTTTCGATATTCAACAACAAAGTATTCTGTAGTACTGTTGGGAGAAGGTATTTTGAAACAATTATTAAGAGGTTCTAACAAAGGATTAAGGAGATAAAATCCGTTTTCAGTTATTTCGGGAATCTCTTCAATCCAATCGCCGTATCTCCATTTCATATAGGCACACATATGAACAAAAGCACCATTCATTGTATCCCAACCACCATAAGGATCCATATTATCATTCACATAATGATAAAGGTCGGGAGCACTTAACGAGTGAAACATTTCATGGCACAAAGTACTTACGCTATTTTGGCTAACCGGTTGAAAAGTATAGTCGTAAACACGTTTTCCATTAATATATACATAAGCCCCATAAAGCCAGAAGCGATGAGCCCAGAGAAGATCAGCCCAAGCTCCATTTGTTCCTCTAATGATAAAACAAACATTATCAACTTTGTCATCACCATTGTAATCAAGGTTCAATTCTTCGGGAACTTCATTTGCTATGAATTCAATTGCGTTTACCAATAATTCAGTTTCTCGTTGGTTTGCTTTTTCCTGTCCGTCATAACCGTTTGGATTTGTGGCTGCATTATAAGGTGTGTAGTAGGATCGCGGATATGAATCCTGAAAAGAATAATTGGTTGTCATTTCACAAACCGGATAATGAGTGCTGTTAATAGTAAGCTGATCATAAGAAACTTCTTCATAATAATTCAGCATTGAAGCTTCTCCGGGTTCGTCAGCATTGAACTTTTCATCAAAAACCGATCTCGGAGTTGGAAATTCTGTTTGATCACTAAAGCGAATATAAACTACAAGGTTATTTATTATACCTCTAGAATCCGGTTTGGAAGTTTTATCAATTCCTTCAGAATATTTTTGTCTTCTTTCTTTGTATTCTTTCTCCGAAATCAAGGCATATGGTGTTAATCCGTTATTTATCGGATCATCAATGTTCGGTTTGTATTTCGTAAAAACAAGTTTATTGTTTTCTTCTTGCATGAAGTAATAGTAACCATCAACAGGATTTTGTTTTACGGTAAAACCATTTTTGTCATGCAGATAATTAAAAAATTCGTCTCCACTTGCGAAGCAGGCGAAATTTTCTCCATATGGTTGTTCAAGGGTCATTGGAATATTTTCAATTAAAGCTGCAAATGCATTAATTATCACAAAACTACAAACTATAACGAATAATATTTTCTTTTTCATTTTTGTATTTCCTCAGATTTTTATTTGTTTATTCTCAAATCCTGTTTGGCAACGAGTTGGGACAATGAACACAGTTGCTCAACTTGCTAAGGAGTTGTAAAGGTTATTTCATAACAGCGACTAAGTTGAGAATTTATTCCCAAATCTTTTCTCTACAGGGCAAACTTCTTTAAGTTCTGGAATTTCAACCAGTTTAGATAAAACCTTTTCAAATAAATGCAATTTTTAGTCCAGTATATTAGAAAAAATTGGAAAAAGTATTTTTGAAATTATATCTGTGATTTTATGGTTAAAATATTTGCACTGCCTTGAGTCGTTTAGACTCAATATTAACTCATTATAGATTGGCTAAATACATAGTACAATGTAAAGTAAAAAAAAGTAGATTTTCTTAACAAAAAAGTGTTATAAAAAAAAATTGACATTAAAACATCTGAAATAATTTTGGTCATTCGTGAAAAAAATGGTAGTAAAACTTAGTCAGCTACCGAATAGTAAAGTTCAGTATATTAAAGGACTTTTAGATCTTTTTTAGGAGGAAAAATGGCTAAAGAAAAATTTGTAAGAACTAAACCCCATGTCAATGTGGGTACAATTGGACATGTTGATCATGGTAAAACAACATTAACAGCAGCGATCACTTTATATTTTAGTAAGAAAGGTGGAGCTGAATTTCAAAGTTTTGATAGTATAGACAATGCTCCTG
>JAIORE010000367.1 GCA_021108315.1 Candidatus Cloacimonadota bacterium | reverse complement strand
CTATTATTACAGCAGATATAGTCAATATATTTTACATTATACTACAAACACACCCTTTTTTTTGATTCTTTCAACATGATATATTTTTTTAGAAAATGATAAAAATTGTTACAAAATTTTTTGTAATAATTTACTTACTTGACGCAAAACCAATTCAAACAATTAATGTTATCTATTTAAAATGAAATAAATGAGAAAATTATTCACAAATGATGAAGTATAAATGATAACTTAAAAGAAGATAATGATTATGAAATGTACATTTGCTTTATTAGTTAATAATGAAATTCACGATTTTATGAGAAAAAAAGCCTGTGAAATAAATGCAGAAATTAGAAATGGTTTTTTCGCATCTCAATTCACTCCCCATATATCATTAAAGCAACCTTTTCATATTGATGATATTGGAAAAGTCGAAAAATATTTTGATGAACTCACAAAATCTATAAAACCATTTAAAATTGTAGTTGGACCTACTTATAGATGGCAAAATGTAATAGGACTTAATGTAAAAGAAAATGCTGAATTACGAAATTGTCATAACAAGATAAACAAAGAATTGCGTGAAAGATTTGAAAATACAAGTGCATTACACGATGGAGATTTGTATCATTTTCATGCAACAATTGCTCTTGGTGGGGCAAACGAGATAATGTATCGCAAAATATATGAAAAGATTAAAGATGAAAGTGTTTCTTTTGAATATATTGCAAATGAAATTGTTATGTTTTATTATGATGATGAAAATTTCAGCAAATTGCCATTCAACACATATAAAATTAATCAATTAGCAGAATAGAATTATTTCAGCAGAATGCTTCAAACAGTCTCATTCTTTCAGAGATAGGAGGAGAAATTGTTCATCTGGAGATAATTGTTCAGGATTGAATATTTTTTCAACCATTAAATTTACCGAAAAACCTTTAAGATTCATACAAAAAATAATCTAGCTTCTAACAAGAACAAATTAAATGAAAAAAAAATTACCGCAGAGAACATGGAGACCACTGAGAAATTTTTTATTTTTTCAACTTGTGCTTATTACATTTAAACGTTAATATTTTTTCTCTAAACGCCCTAATAATCAGCATTTCGACAAAACACTTGACATAATTACAAGCAAAAAAAAGTTTTAACAAAATCAATAAAAAATCAATCTATAAAAGATTTACAATTAATATTAAGGAGCAATCTATGGGTAAAAACCAAAATTATTTTAATATGAAAATTCACGAATTACAAAAAATAGCAAAAGAGAATGAACTTTCAAATTATTCAAATATAAAGAAAAACGATTTGATTTTAAAATTATTAGAAACAGATGCCGGACAGGAAGGATTGGCGTTTGTAACAGGATGCTTGGAAGTGGTTGATGATGGTTATGGATTTTTAAGATTCGTAGAAAATAACTACACTCCCGGTAGAAACGATATTTATGTTTCGAGTTCACAAATCAAAAAGTTTAGATTAAAAAAAGGTCATATGGTTTCCGGACCGGTTCGAGCACCTAAAGATGAGGAAAAATATTTTGCTCTTATCAGAGTTGATGCGATAAATTGTGAATCTCCTCAAGTGATGAAAGAGGTGAAATATTTTGATAAACTTACGGCACATTATCCTACTGTAAAACTAAATTTGGAAACAACTAAAGAAGATGTTTCTACTCGTGTGATTGATCTGTTTACTCCTGTTGGAAAAGGACAGCGTGGAGTAATAGTTGCTGCTCCAAGAACAGGGAAAACCGTTTTGATGCAAAAAATTGCCAATTCTATTCTTACTAATCATCCAGAAGTCTATGTTATTGTACTTCTTGTTGATGAACGCCCTGAAGAAGTAACCGATATGAAGCATATTCTGATACCTACAAATTCAGAAGTAGTTAGTTCTACTTTTGATGAAGTTCCCAGAAATCATATTCAAGTTGCTGAAATGGCTTTGGGAAAAGCTAAAAGAATGGTTGAGCAGGGCAAAGATGTGGTGATAATGCTTGATAGTATCACTCGTCTGGCGAGAGCTTATAATATGGTAACACCATCTAGTGGAAAAGTGCTTTCTGGTGGTTTGGACGCAAGTTCACTTCATCGTCCCAAAAAATTCTTTGGAGCTGCGAGAAGTACGGAAGAAAGTGGTAGCCTTACAATTATCGCAACAGCTTTGGTAGATACCGGAAGTAGAATGGATCAGGTAATTTTTGAAGAGTTTAAGGGAACCGGTAATATGGAACTAGTTTTGGATAGATCTATCAGCGATCTTAGACTTTATCCAGCTGTTGACCTTGTGAGATCCGGAACCAGAAGAGAAGAACTTCTCTTATCACAATTAGAAGTTTCACGAATGTTTGTGATGAGGAAATTCCTCAAAACTATGAGTCCTGTACAAGGAATCGAAGCTCTCCGAACAAAGATGCTTGCTACAGAAAATAATTCGGATTTACTAAAGATTATGAGTCGTTAAATGGAGCTATTAGCACCTGCGGGTAACTTTGAAAAACTAAAATATGCCATTCATTATGGTGCTGATGCAGTTTACGCAAGTGGGAAAAATTTTGGATTACGTGCTCAAAGTTCAAATTTTACTAATGAAGAATTAATACAAGCTACTGAATTCTGCCACTCTCAGAACAAAAAAATCTATATCACAGTAAATATTTTTGCTCATAATGAGGATTTGGCAGAATTAGAATTCCATATCAAGTTTCTTTCGGAAATTAAGGTAGATGCCTTTATAATCTCTGATCCGGGAGTATTTTCTCTTGTTCGGGAGTTTGCTTCTGAAATTCCAATTCATATTAGTACCCAAGCCAATGTAACTTCTTGGAAAAGTGCTCAATTTTGGGCAAAATTAGGTGCAAAACGAATTATTTTGGCTCGTGAATTAACAATTGATGAGATCAAAGAGATCAAAAAAAACTTACCCGATCTGGAATTGGAAATGTTTGTACACGGAGCAATGTGTATGTCCTATTCCGGCAGATGTTTGCTTAGCTCGTATTTAAATGCTCGTGATGCAAATCGGGGAAATTGTTCACAACCTTGTCGCTGGAAATATAATTTGATAGAAGACACTCGTCCTGGCAATTCTTTTCCTATAGAAGAAGATGAGCACGACACTTATATTATGAATTCAAAGGATTTGAACCTGATAGATAGAGTAGCAGAAATTTATAAAAGTGGCGTAGATAGCATCAAAATCGAAGGAAGGATGAAAAGCCTGTATTATGTGGCAAATGTAACGCGGACTTACCATAATGCAATTTTAAGGGCAGAATCACAAGAAGAATTATCATCAAATGTTCAGGATGAATTAAATAAGATCAGTCATCGTGTTTATTCGGAAGGTTTTTTTGATAGCTTTGATTCTATGAGCACTCAATATCATCAATCCTCAGCTTACATTCGAGATTACCAGTTTCTCGGGGAAATAATCTCTCAAAATCAAGGAGAAATAACGATTGCCGTACGAGGAAAATTTTCTCTTGGTGAAGAAATTGATCTGATTTTTCCAGACATTAAAGATGATCTCACTATAAAAATTGAAAAGATATTTGATGAAGAAGAGCAGGAAATTCCATTTTCCAAACCAAACAGATCAGTAAAACTCAAACTTAATAATACTGTTCCGGATTGGGGAATAGTGAGAAAGAAAATTAGGTAATTCTTATGAGGAAAAACTATAAAGTACTCTCGCTTCTTTTTATAATATTCTTTATATCTCAAAATCTTTTTTGTGAAGAAGATGCAAAAATAGAGAAATCTTTCAATAAAGCCAGAGCAATGGTAAATAGTGATGATTTCACAAAAGTCTATAAAAACTTATCGGAAAAACATCCTGAAAATTATTATGGACAACTCTCATTTTTAGAATTAGCCAAACTAAATCTATTGGAAAGAAAATATAAACAGGCAATCGGAAATCTCAAGAAAATATTTCATCCGGAAATAACTGATAAAGAATATTGGTTAGCAAAAGCATATCTCAAAGACGACCAATGGGAAAATGCGATAGTTTCATCACAAAATTATATTTTTGATAATGAAGATAAGACCAAGATTGAAGACCTCTATTTCATAATTGCAGAAGCATATCTAACTCACAAAATCTATAAACGAGCCTTGAATACGCTGGAATATCTCCGAACTTCCAAATATATTCGCTATCAAATTCCCTTGCTTTTTTATAAAATTGCCAATTGTTATGAATTTATGGAAAATTATAGCGATGCTTTGAAATTTTATAAGAAATTGAAAATCGATTTTCCTTATGATTCCTATACTTACCTTGCCGAAGAAAGAATTTATCAACTTCAACAAACTGATAAAATTAAATTACCGGAAATTACAATAAAGAATACTGAAATTGAAGAGCCTATTACAAAAACAGAGCCGAAAATCAAACCAAATATTTCAGGGAAAAATACTTATCTTCAAATTGGAGCATTCAATTCACTTTCCAGTGCTGCTGCTCAAAAAAAGAAGATAACATTACTTGGTTTGGATTGTATTACTTTCAATAAAATGAAAAACAGTAAAAAGCTGTTTATCGCTGCTGTAGGTCCACTTGCGAATGATAATAGTATGAAAAAAGCCAAAAATATTTTAGATAAAAACAGCATTTCATATTTTAAGATAACGCATTAAATCAATTTTATTATGAGCTCAACTAATGTAAAAATAACTCCAATGCTCAAGCAGTTTTTGGATATAAAAAAACAACATCCTGACAAATTACTTCTGTTTCGGATGGGTGATTTTTACGAAACTTTTTTTGATGATGCCAAGCTTGCTTCCAAATATTTGGGAATCACTCTCACTTCTCGCAATAAAAATGCCGACAATCCCATTCCATTAGCTGGTTTCCCCTATCACGCTCTGGATAATTATCTTGATAAATTGGTGAAAGCCGGAGTAAAAGTAGTTATTTGTGAACAGGTGGAAGACCCTAAAAAAGCGGTTGGTTTAGTGAAACGAGCAATTGTGGATATCATCACACCCGGCACGATTATTGATGAACGCTTGATAAACCAGAAAGAGAATAATTATCTGGTGGCAATCTATAATGATAAAAAGCATAAGAAGATCGGTTTTTCGGCAATTGATGTTTCGACCGGTGATTTTATATTTACTCAGCTTCATCAAAATCAATTAGGTAGTGAAATAACGCGTCTATCTCCAGCTGAAATCATTGTAGAAAATTCAGAAATTGAAAACGATTTAAAAAAGCTAAACTTGAACTATAAACCTGTTTTCACTATTTTTGAGAGTTGGCATTTTGATAATAATGAAACGAATCGAATTTTATTGGAGCATTTTGAAACCACAACTTTAGAATCATTTGGTGTTTCTCATAAAATAGCAGGGAAAATTGCTGCCGGAGTTGTTTTAACTTATTTGAAATCTCTCAAAAGCGAAAAATTACAACACATCACCAGCCTGAAATATTACTCTCTGGAAAATTATATGCAGATTGACGATATTTCTCTACGGAATCTGGAACTGTTGCGTTCTCTCAGGTATAATGCAAAATTCGGTAGTCTTATTTCTATAATTGACCAAACTCAAACTCCGATGGGTTCTCGGAAACTTACAGCTTGGATGTTAAAACCACTGCTCTCAAAAAATGAGATAGAATTTCGGTTGAATTGTGTAGAAAATTTGAAAAATAATATAGCTTACACTGAAGACCTGCGAGAAATTCTAAATAGTATCGGAGATTTGAGTAGAATCATCAGTAAAATAGCCACTTTGCGAGCGAATCCTCGTGACATTATTGCTCTTAAAAATTATCTATCCACAGCTCCTTTGGTAAATACGATTTTACAAGAATTTGATGATGAATACATTTCAAATATTCAAAAGGAGATACTGAATTATTCTGGTATAATTTCTCTCATTGACCAGTCAATTTTGGATGAACCTCCGATAGTGATAAAAGAGGGAAATATCATCAAGACAGCGTATAATAATGAATTATCAGAATTGCGTGAGATAAGTAGCAGTGGGAAAAATTGGATTGCCAAACTTGAAGATGAAGAGCGTAAAAAAACCGGAATCTCTTCTTTGAAAATCGGTTACAATCGGGTTTTTGGTTATTATCTCGAAGTCACTAAACTTCATCGGGAAAAAGTTCCTGAATATTATATTCGCAAACAGACTTTGGTGAATTCAGAACGCTTTATCAGTCCGAAATTAAAAGAATATGAAGCAAAAGTTCTCGGTGCGGAAGAGCGTATAAAAAATCTGGAATACGAAATATTTTGTGAAATCAGGGAACAATTGGCAGAAGAAGTTATCAAGATGCAGAAATATGTGGAAATTATCTCTACTATTGATGTTTTAGCGAATTTTGCCTTCATTGCTTATAAAAATAGCTATTGCAAACCGGAATTTAATGAGGAAGGTATTTTTGATATTAAAAATTCTCGTCATCCGGTAATTGAGAACCTGCTGGAAGATGAAGAATTTATTCCAAATGACGCTGAACTTGATGATAAAAGTAATATGATTATTTTGATTACCGGACCGAATATGGCTGGTAAGTCCACATATCTCAGGCAATTAGGATTGATTTCGATTATGGCTCAAATGGGAAGTTTCATTCCAGCCGAAAAAGCCAATTTACCAATTTTTGACAAAGTTTTCACAAGAGTTGGAGCTTCTGATAATTTGGCACAGGGACAAAGTACATTTTTAGTAGAGATGATAGAAACTGCAAATATTCTGAATTCTGCAACTCCAAAATCTCTTGTCCTTTTAGATGAAATCGGTCGAGGAACAAGCACTTTTGATGGTCTTAGCCTTGCTTGGTCAATTGTAGAATTTATTCATAATAGTCCTAAAATTGCTTGTAAAACACTGTTTGCAACTCATTATCACGAACTTACTGAGATGGAATATGTACTTTCTAAAGTGAAAAATTATAATGTTGCAGTAAAAGAATGGAATGATAATATAATTTTTATCAGGAAAATCGAAAGAGGTAGTGCTGACCAAAGTTATGGAATTCAAGTTGCCCGCTTAGCAGGGATTCCTCAAAAAGTTATAAAGCGAGCTAAACAGATTTTGCAAAACTTAGAAGAGAATGAATTAAGTCCGCAAGGCTTAACTGCACAAGTGAGAAAACAGCTGAGAAAGCAAGATGAGCAACTAAATATTTTTGATGTGATAATTGAAAAATCAGAAGAAAAAAATGTGATTTTGGAAGAGATTAAAGAGCTTGATATTGATAACCTCACGCCAATGCAAGCTATACAGATTTTGTCTAATCTAAAGAAAAAGATTTGAGCCACAGACTTTCACGGACAAAAGAAAAAGATGAATATCCCCCGAACAGTCGCAAGCTTCTTACTGGGCAGGCAATATCGAACACGGAATGATGAATTACGAAGGAAAAAATAAAAAGAAAAATGTCTGAATTTGGATTAACAAGATTTGCAGATTTATTGGATTATTAAGAAAATTTCAATACAGACTAAAAGATAACCCCTCTAACTCCCCTTCGTAAGGGAAAACTGCTCCCTTCCCATTACGAAGGGGAAGGGTTGGGGATGGGGTTTTATCTGATTTGCATTTTTTTTCTCTGTGCTCTTTGTGGTTAATTTTCTTCGTCCGTAAAATCTGCTTGCCCCGTAAGGAAAAATGACTGTACTGGGTGGCAAAAAGGAAACCAAATTGAAAGTTAAAAAAAAAGAATCAATCTTTATCCGCGGAAATCAGCGGATAGAAAACATCTTCAAAGATCATCGAAAAAAAGAATTTGTTATCATATTCTCACTACTTTTCACTCTGATAATCTACCTGTTTTCTCTAACCACCTTTGGTAAAGAATTAGAAGACAAAACAATAGACCTTCGTTTCAGAAGTTTCCCAATTCCGGAAAAAGCTGATTCTTCAATTGTACTTATCTCAATAGATGATAATAGTTTAAACTATTTTTCAGAAAATGGCATTTCTTGGCCCTGGCCCAGAGATTTTTATGGAGAGATCGTAAATTATCTTACTGCTGCTGAGGCAAAACTTGTTTTATTTGATCTTCTTTTCTTTGAAAAAGATATTGAACGAGATGAAACTGATTCTGAATATACAGATAATGTTTTTGCAAAATCTCTCCAAAATGCCGGAAATGTTATTCTTTCTGCCAAACTAACTCACGATCAAAATAATATTCCAGAGCTAAGTAAATTCTATTTGAATATTGAAAAAAATCAAAATTTCCCAAAATTCACTTCTGGCAAATTTCCTATTAAAGAATTTTTAAATTCAACCTGTGATCTCGGGATAATAAATATTGTTCCTGATCACGATGGAGTGATTCGACAGATTCCGATTATCTATGATATTAATGACAAATATTTAACAGCATCTGCCCTTTCAGCTTATTTAAATATCAAGAATACTAATAAAGTATCGCTGAAATCCGGTGAAATTCAAATTAATGAACTAAAAATACCTTTAACGAAAAATAATGAATATTTCATCAATTTTTATGCAGAAGGTGGTACAAAAAGCCCTTTTGAATATTATACGTTTTCATCTGTTATGCAATCTGCCCTTGCCGAAAAATTTGGTTCTGAAGCGACACTAGCAAAAAATATATTTAAAGATAAGATTATCATCATCGGAGCTACCGGATCGGGAATTGAAGACTTTATCAAAACTCCATTTGCCAATCCATTTCCCGGAATGGAAATGTGGGCTACGATTATCAGTAATTTTTTGAATGAAGATTTTGTGAAGAAAGTTAATTTACTAAACTTCTTTATTATTTTTATTTTGAATTTGCTAACCTTTATTTTATTCAATCGATTTTCTCATAATAAAGGTCTTATCTTAGCATTTATTCCGATTTTATTTTATACTGCTTTTGTATTTATTTTCTGGAATTATTATCGAATTCTGTTCTCTCTTACGTTGCCAATCATCTCTTTTGTATTGGTTTTTGCTTTCACTTCATTAATGAGTTTTTGGGCGGAGGATAAAGCAAAGAAGGAGATTCAGAAAGTTTTTACTCGCTATCTCCATCCTGATGTTATAAAAAACCTTCTTGATGATCCAAATTCAATAGAGCTTGGTGGTAAAGAGATTCAAGCAACTGTTTTATTTACAGATATTGCAGATTTTACAACATTTTCAGAAAACAAACGTGCCCCCGAATTGATAAAATCTCTCAATCAGTATTTTGAAACTCTCACCGGTTTTGTTCTAAAAAATAACGGACTTCTCGATAAATATACCGGAGATGGAATTATGGCAATTTTCGGAGCACCGTTGACAAGTAAAGATCACGCCAAATTAGCTTGTAAAATGGCGATTGAGCATCGTAATTTTATTAGCAGGATAATATTGGAAAACCCAACTTTATCCATTGTTGATAATTTTCACAATAATACTCGTATTGGCATAAATTCCGGTTTGATAGTCGCAGGGAATCTCGGTTCTTACCTGAGAATGGATTACACGGCAATTGGTGATGATGTGAATTTGGCAGCTCGTTTGGAAGGTGTAAACAAAATCTACAAAACTAAAATTATTATCAGTGAAGCTACTTATCAAATGGTAAAAGATGATTTTATCTGTAGAGAATTGGATCTTTTGAAAGTTAAAGGGAAAAATGAACCTACAAATATTTTTGAATTATTATCAGAAAATAATTCTGAAAATAGAAATGAATTTAACTGGGTTGATGATTTTAATACAGCTATTGGATTTTATAGAGATGGAAATTGGCAAAAAGCTCTAAATCTTTTTTCTCAAATACCTGTTTCAGATTATTGTATGAAATTGTTTATTGAGCGTTGTGAAAAGTTGCTGGCGGAAAAACCGGACAACTGGAATCCTGTGATTACGCTTACTTCGAAGTAACCACGGACTTTCACGAACTAAAAAAGAAGAAAATTAGCCGCTGATGAACGCACATAAAAACGGATAAAAAAAAATGTCTGAATTTGAATTAGTTGGATAAGTGGATTACTGGATTAATTTGGAAATCCGAAAATTAGATAAATCCAAATTCTGACAAATAGAGAATATCCTTTCCGAAGCTTCCAATAAAAAAATTCTTTTAGATAATATTCAGAAAGTTTCATAATAAAAACATTGCAAAAAATATCACAATTATTTTTTTAAATTATTAATTCAAAAGAAAAACAAAAAATGGGAGAGATAATGAAATTTAATTTATTTTTAGTAATGCTTATTATGCTTATAATTGTTGTTGAAGTACATAGCTTACAAAATTATCTAGGAATTTTTACTTTTAGTTCTCTGAGCTCCACTGATATTGCTTTAGGAACAATAGGTACTGCAAATATATATAATTCAAGCCCACTAAGTGTTTTGTCAAATCCAGCAAAATTAGGATATCATCAAGGTTTAAGCTTTGGATTGTTAGATGTTTTTGGTACAAATTGTGATATGATATCTTACAATGAATCAATGGAAAAAAGTTATAGCAATGCTTCTTATTTATCGTATGGTTGTAAGGGAATAGGCCTTATGATTCCTGTTATTAATAAATTAGATAAATGGGGTTATGCTTGTCATGCTTGTGATATGATTCCAGAAAACGGGAATGATATTCAGCCAGATACTGCATCCTGTTTTGCTTTAGGTATTAATATTTACGAATTATTAAATAATTTTAACAACAAAAAAAATGCATTTATTAAACATGAATTTTCTTTCGGATTTTCATTTACAAAAATATATTCAGATTTTAGTGCTATTACGGGTGGAGATAAAAAACTTATTGCAAAATCACTTACTACTGATTTCGGATTTATTTATAGCTATTCACCTATTAATAAATTGAATAGTAAATATTTTCAAACAGATTTTAATGCCGGAATTACTCTTATCAATTCCAATAAATCAAAATTTGAATTTATTAGTTCTGATTTAACAATGTATGAAGTTTTTGTGCCATTTGGTACAAATATAGGTGTTACATCAAAAATTTTAATAAAAACTGAATCATTAAAAACAATGGGAATAAATAATTATCCAATGAATCTATTTGCAAAGAATCTGCTATCTCTTACTATTGTCTACGATATGCAATATGGAAATTTTAACCATGTTGAAATATATGATAAAGAATATGGCTGTGGAGTAGAGGTCAGTTTATTAGATATTTTTTCTCTACGATTTGGTAAATACTGGAATAATCATAGTTCAATTATTAGAGATACATTTGGTTATGGAATAAATTTGAATTTCAAAGATATTTTTCAATTTCAATTCAATCAGGTTAAAAATATTTCTGATTTGTTAGATAGTCCATATTCAATTCAAGGTGATATTAATGATTATATGATAAAAATGGATTTTTTGAAGATTATAAAGTATGTTTTTCCAAAATTAGATTAAAAGAAATGGTAATATTTCAGGAGGAAATATGAAACACAAAATAATTATTTTTATGATGGTGTTTTTCACATTAATAAGTTTATTCTCACAAGAATATGAGATACAAAGAAATCAAGCAAAACTACGTAAAGGACCTGGATCCTTTTATCCCATCGTAGGAGTTCTGGAAAAAGGTACAAAAGTTGAAGTAATTCCAGCGGTAAAAGGTTGGATGAGCTTAGAATTCCAAAAAGAGACAGCATTTTTATCTGAAAAAGCTTTAAAAGATAAATCTTCCGAAAGATCAGTATTTGATAAAATGGCTGAACAAAAAACAAAAATCAGAATATCTAAAATGGGTATTACTGCTGGAGTAAAAGGATTTGCCGGAAATTTTAATGAGCAGATCAAAGGTGATCCGGATGCTTTGATTTTCATTTTCAATTACAAAATAAATCCACAAGATTATAAAAAATTTAGAAAACACACATATAAAAAGATCAAATTGAAAAAATTAAGAAAAATAAATCCTCTTCCAATTGAAACAAAAGACGGATATTACAGTTTCTCCGAAGAAGGATTAGGATTAGCAATTGCTTCCAAAATTTCAAAAATTGGTTTAATTAAAAATGAAAGTAAATTAGAATATTTAAATTATATCGGAAATCTTTTAGTAGAAGCCAGTGAAGTTTATGATACCGGTTTCAAATTTTTTATATTAGATCATAACTCCATAAATGCTTATTCTTGTCCGGGAGGAATCGTTTTTATCACTTCCGGATTATTACAGCAATTGCAATCAGAAGCTGAATTAGCTTTTATTTTGTCTCATGAAATAGCTCATGTAGCTCGTAAACATGGAATGCAGGAAGCCGAGAGCCGAAAAGAACATATTCTCGCCGATGATCTTTTTATGGAATTGGATGATGAATTAGAGCAGATTGGAGAAAATGAAATTTCCGAAACAGAATTGGAATTGGAAGAACTCACAGTGAATATCTATGAAACTATTTTTCAAGGCAGATTGAAAGATTTTGAAGATGAGGCTGATGAATTAGCACTTCTTTATATGATTCGGGCTGGTTATGATCAAAAAGCTGCAATTTCTATCTTAAAAAGACTTTCAGTATCAAAAATGAGCTCGGATAATGAACATTATACTCATGAGCAAATCACTGAAAGATTGAAACATCTTAAAAGTAAAATCAATCAATCAAAAAAACTGCGTCTTCTTATTAATAAAAGACGATTTCAGGAAAATTTTTAGGAGGATACTCTTATGAGCATTGATAAAATTACAAACCAAATATTGAAACTAAGTCCGCATGATCGGGCGAACCTTGCTGAAACCATTTGGGAAAGCCTTGAAGATCCATATTTCGTTTCCTCTGATATTTCAGATAAGAAAGCAATTGCCTTAGCAAAGCAACGTGATAATGAAATTGAAAGAGGTGATGTAGCTACATTATCTCACAAAAAATTGATGTATAGGCTTAGGAAGTGAGGGTAGAATACCATCCGGCAATTGAAGTTGAACTTCGGGAGATCATGAAATATTATAACAAATGTTCTCAGGGATTAGGTGCAGAATTTCTTGATGAGTTTGAACAACAGATATTGAAAATTTTATCTATGCCTGCTCGCTGGATGATTGTAGAAAATGATATTAGACGATCATTAATGCGACGATTCCCTTATGTTATTTATTTCCGAGCTTTGAAAAATGGTGTTCTTCGAATAATATTAGTAAAACACCAGCGTAGACATCCTAATTTTGGACGAAACAGGACATAAAAAACATCATAAAACTAGGAAGTAAAAATGACAGACTCTGCTTGGAACCAAAAAAGAGGTGCTCTCAGTGATAAATCAGCCAGAATAGAATTCGGGCTTACTCAAGAAGAAATCTATGAAGGAATGCAAAGTGGAAAGCTTCAATATAAACTAAACTATATACATGGAAATCCATATTATAGGTTACTTCGGAATGAAGTAGAATCTTTTGTAATTGAAAAGTTCGGTGAGGATTACATAAAAAATAGAAAACTGGAAAATGAGTTATCAGAAATAAACAAAGAAATTAGAAAATTGAAAAGACAATTGAAATCTCTGGAAAAGGAAAGAGTTAAGTTGATAGAAGAAATTGGTAAATAATATATTTGACTGGAATATTAAAATGAGTACCTTAAGCCTTAAATATATAAAAAAACCGCAGAGCAGTGAAATCTCTGTAGCCCAAAGCGTAAGCTTTGGGAATAATGAGAAAATCAATGTAAACTCTGTAAGAGTGACATATTAGAAGGAGAAATATATCTTTGATTAGATGTCGCTACGATGTAGCTAAAATCTGTAATATTATATTACAGAATGCTTACACATTCGGCTACAGAGATACCGTTTCTACGAAACTGAAAAATAGTTAAAAACTGACTTTGTCGGAAAACATTTATAAATCAGGTAATTAATTTATGTTAATCTTGGATTTTTTTGTACCCCATTAACATATCTATTTTTTAAATAATTACAAAATGTCTGACCTTAAAAACTCAGAGTAAAATACTATCCGAGAACAAAACTTATTTCCAATCACCAAGAAGCTTCAATTCAAATTAGAAAGGTACGATTATGGTAAAAAAAGCAAGAATATTAATAGTTGAAGATGAAATCGTAATAGCTGAAGATTTAAAGCTTACCCTATTAGAACTTGATTTCGATGTAATTGGTTTAGAGACCCGAGGTGATTCTGCTCTTCAAAGAATAAAATCTGACAAACCAGACCTTGTTATTATGGATATTATACTGGAAGATAAAATGACCGGGATTGATGTAGCTAAGGTGATTTTTGATAAATACAATATTCCTGTAGTATATTGCACTGCTTATGCCGATAATAATACTTTAGACGAAGCCATTTTAACCAATCCGTACGGATATATCCTCAAGCCGATAAACGAAAGAGAATTACACGCAGCTGTGAAAATTGCTATTTTCAAAAAAGAGATGGAAGTGAAGTTACGAAAGAGTGAAGAGCGTTGGCAATTTGCCTTAGAGGGAAGTGGTGATGCTGTATGGGATTGGGATTTAGAAAATGAAAAAGTATTTTATTCTGCACGTCTATTAGATATTTTAGGTTTAGATAAAAATAATAGTTTTTTTTCTATAGATGAAATGAAAAATCGTATTCATTCTGATGATGAAGAAAGTGTGTGGACTGAACTGACAAAACATTTAGATAGAAAAAGAGATATTTTCTTTTGCGAATATAGAATTCGATGTGAAAATGGTGAATACATTTGGGTATTAAATCGAGGAAAAGTAATAAATTGGAATAGTGATAATAAACCTCTAAGAATGATAGGTACAATTTCAGATATTAGTGAAAGAAAACAAATTGAAAAATTTATCATTGAAAGTGAAAAGAAATATCGTTCATTAGTTGAAAACATAAATGAAGGAATAGCTATAGTTGATGAAAATGAGGTTTTTTCTTTTTTAAATAGTGCAGCTGCAAAGATTTTCGGTTATTCTAAAAGAGAATTACTTGGGAAAAATATTCAAGAGTATATGCTAAAAGATGAATTTGAAAAAATTTTAAATCAAACAGAAAAAAGGGAAAAAGGAAAAATCGGGAAATATGAATTTAAGATTATCAATAAAGATAATGAAGAGCGAATTTTATTAATTAATACAAATGGAATATTCAAAGAAGATAAATATATTGGATCTTTTGGAATTTTTAGCGATATCACCGATCAAAAATTAATGGAAGAAGAAATGCAAAAGCGAGAAAGGTTAGATTCATTAGGAATTTTGGCAGGTGGAATTGCTCATGATTTCAATAATATTCTCACAGCAATCCTTTCAAATATTGAATTTGCAAAACTTAATATCAATCACCATAAAAAAATATTAAAAATATTAGATGAATCAATTAATGCCGTACACAATGCCAAACAACTTACAAACCAATTGCTAACTTTTGCCAAAGGTGGTGAACCAGTAATTTCCACTATTGAGATTGATATGTTATTAAAAAATGCAGTTGATTTTGTCTTACGTGGTTCAAATGTAAAAGCTTCATTAAAGATAAAGCCGGATTTAAAACCGGTGTATGCAGATAAAGGACAGATAGATCAGGTTATTAATAATCTTTTGATTAATGCAATTCAAGCTATGCAAAATGGTGGAAAAATCAAAATATCTGCCAAAAATGTTCAAATGGATATTGATGGAAATGGATTTGTTGAAATATGTATAAAAGATTATGGAATAGGTATTAAAGAAGATAAACTAAAAAAAATATTTGATCCGTTTTTTACTACAAAAAAAGAAGGTACCGGTTTAGGTCTTTCAACAGTTTATTCAATAATAAAAAAACATAACGGTGAAATTTCCGTACAAAGTAAAATAGATAAAGGTTCTGTTTTCACGATTTTACTACCAATATCTCATGAAAAAATAGATAACAGAATTTCTTCACAGAAAAAGAAATTTACTCGATATTTTAAAATATTGATAATGGATGATAATGAGATGATTTTGAAAGTATCTCAAGAGATGTTAAGTCAATTGGGACATAATGTTTATATTTCTATTGACGGATCGCAAGCGATAAAAAAATATAAAGAAGCATATCTATCTAATGACCCTTTTGATGTAGTGATTTTTGATCTCACGATTCCCGGAGGACTGGGTGGAAAAGAGACCTTACAAAATCTATTGGAATTTGATCCTAAAATTAAAGCTGTTGTTTCAAGCGGATATTCTATTGATCCAGTTATTTCTAATTTTGAAAAATTTGGTTTTTGTGGAGTTTTAACCAAGCCCTATAATCTGGAAAATATTCAGGATTTATTATCAGAGGTTTTTAACGGGAAAGAGAACATAACATTGTAATTTTGTAAAAAATAAAAAAAATAACCACAGAGAGAAAAGTAAGATATTATGAGAGAATGAGAAAAGGAGAACCGGAAAAATGGAGAAATACATGGAGAATTTCTTTGCGACTTAGCGTCGTTGCGGTGAGTCCTTTTTGGTTCTGGCTTGTTTAGGTTAGGTTGTTCTACAGAGAAAATAAATATAAATTATGAAAAATTTGCAAAGTATACTGATTTTTTTTATAATTAGTACTATTATTATTGCACTTTTTATTACTTATATCTTTGTTCAAAATAGTGAGATTTTATCAGAAAATATTCTATTTTTGAACATTTTAGCAAGTGTAATATTTCTATTACTGATAATTCAATGCTTTGGATTTTATTTTCTACTTATAAAACCTTTTAATAAAACAATAAAAAACTTTAAAAAAGTAAGTGCAATAAATAAATTACCATCCAAAATTGCTCATGACCTAAACAATAATTTTAATATAATTATGGGATGCACCTCTTCAATCAAAAATTCTTTACCTACATCATTTAACAAATATAATAAATTTGAAATTATTGAAAAAACAATAAACAAAACTCATATTCTGATTGAACAACTGTTTTTTATTAACGATTTGATAAATAAGAAGTTGCAACCGATTCCTAAGAAAGAGATAAATCCACAGATAATTAAATTCCTTAAATCTTCTCTATCTGAAAATATTTCATGGGCTGATAAAATAGTAGGAGATATATTTTTATTAGCTGATTATTCTCATTATCAAAAAATTGTAAATTTCCTCAGTAAAAATGAATTAAAGAGTATGAAAATATCAAATGAGAGATATTTGACTTTACCGGAAAATAAAGAAATATATATAACTATTTCAAAAAAATTTAAGAATTTTTCTTTTTTAAAACAAATATTAGATAAAATATTGGATTATGATTTTGCAAATTCACAATTTCAGGAAGATAAAAGATATAGTTTTGCTGTGATTAAAGGATCTGGTGAAAATCTTATTAGAGATGATCATCAAACTGAAATGAAAAAAAAATCAATGAATTTTGAGCTATTTTTCCCGATTTTAGAAAATGAAACGAAAGAAGAAAGTATAAAATTTTCTCCCTCTATTCAAAAAGAAAATACAATTTTGTTCATTGACGATGATAAAGACCTAACTGAACTTTTCAGCGATTCTTTTTCTGATTTTGGGTTTAATGTAATTGCTATCAATGACAGTTCTCTTGCTTATAAAGCTTTTATTGATAATAAAAGCAATATTGATTTGATAATCAGTGATACTACCATGCCCAAAATAAGCGGTCTGGAAGTGATAGAAAAAATCCGAAAAATTGATGAAAATATACCTATAATTCTATTTTCCGGATATAAATCTCCCAGAATGATAAGCAAAGCTAAAACCTTGGATATAGCAAAAATCGTAATTAAACCGATTTTCCCTGAGAAGATGATTACAATTGTAAAAGAAATACTTAAATAAGCAAGACTTGATTCGCAGCGAACATCGTGAGTGTGAATCGAGGATTGCGAAAAACTTAGGAAGCAAGTAAAAAAAGATTGTGGTAACTTGTTGCAATTAGCGGTTCATCCCGCAAGCTTGCGGGACGAACCACTAATTGCTTATAAAAGGAATTTTCTATGAAATGCAAAAAAGAAGAATTTATCGAAGGAGCTGTTTTTCATTTTTATAATAGAACTCCTCAAGGAAAATCATTATTCAAAATTGAAGATGATTATTTGTATTTTCTCTCGAAATTTAGAAAAAATATAAAGAAATATCTTTGTGAAGTTTATGCATACTGTTTAATGCCGAATCATTTTCATTTTTGTTTAAGACAAAATTCAGATAAACAGCTATACAGAATTTTTAATGATACATTAACCTCATACGCTTTGCACTATAATTCAAAATATCACCTAAAGGGGAAATTATTGCAAGACAGATTACAAAACAAACGGATAACTGATGATTCTTATTTGATATTAGTGTGCAAATATATCCATAATAATCCATTTAAAGCAACTCTGGTAAATGATTTAGATGAGTGGAAATATTCAAATTATTTAGAATATATTGGTAAGCGACAAGGGATACTTTATTCTAAAATACTATTAGAAACTTATCCTGATGAATTTGAAAATTACAATTTAAAGATTGAAGAATATCAAAAATATATTGATGAAAAGGCATTTTCCGATTTGTTAATTGATTTCGAACAAAACTATAGATGTTCGCAGATGAATTGATACTTGTAAATTTTCATTTTAATACTATTTTATTATAAATATAGATTTAAA
>JAIORE010000440.1 GCA_021108315.1 Candidatus Cloacimonadota bacterium | reverse complement strand
TCTTTTCATAACAGTAAATTATGGAATTAGGAATGTCTAAACTGGTAAACATGGGTTTAATTAAAAATATTTTTTCAAAGGAGTAAACTATGAAATTATTATACAATTCAATATTTCTGGAACATGATACTGGAATGCATCCGGAAAACAAAAAACGGCTTATCTCACTTGGTAAATTAGCCGAAACAAAATTGGAAAACGGGGAAAAATATTTAGAACTTTTTCATACTTCCGAATACATTGAACAAGTGAAGAAAGCTTGTATAAGCGGCGGACATCTTGATAACGATACTATTGTTTCAAAACAAAGCTATGAAGCTGCTATTTATGCTGTAGGAGCAACCATAATGGCATCTCAAACAGGTGATTTTGCTCTTACCAGACCTCCGGGACATCATGCTCATCCGAATCATTCCAGTGGATTTTGTGTTTTTAATAATATTGCGATTGCTACTCAAAAGCTGGTTAATGAAGGGAAACGTGTTTTGATATTTGATTTTGACGGACATCTCGGAGATGGCACAGTTAAATACTTTTACAATTCAGATAAAGTTATGTATTGGTCTATGCATCAATATCCTGCTTTCCCGGGTGGTGGAGATGCAGACGAAATTGGGGATGGAGTTGGAAGGGGTTACACAATAAATGTTCCTTTACCTCAGGGAAGTGGAGATGATCTGTTTATGGATGCTTTTAATACTTTTTTACCTGTTGCAAAAGAATTTAATCCTGATGTTGTTGCTGTTTCTGCCGGCTTTGATTCTCATCACTATGATTTATTGTTGAATTTACGATTTAGTTTAAATGTTTATTATAAAATTGGGAAATTGTTATCAGAAAATTTTAAAAACATTTTTGCGACACTTGAAGGTGGTTATAATATTGAATTTTTCCCAAAATGTTTATTAAATTTTTTAGAAGGAGTTAATAATTACAGAATGAGATATGAAGAACAAGAAACAGATTCCACAATTCAAACTTTCTATGAATACGAAGGTAGGAAACATCTTATTGTTCAGCTTTTATCGAAATATTGGAAAAATATTTGAAATGCTTAAAATCTAACCAGAACACGTCAGAACCAAAAAATATTTAGCAACTAACAAAACAAACAAAACGAACAAAAAGAGTACTAACTACAGAGAAAAATGAGAGCACAAAGACTAATATTCAATTTTCAATGTTAAATATTAATTCTTTTCTTCTGCGTTCTTAGCATCTTTGCGGTAATTTTTTCTTCACTATTAGTTATTTATTATTCGTTGTTTTTTTGTAATCGGGTATTTTTTCCCCACTGGTGATTAATTTCTCAATATTACTACTCTTAACGATATTTTATTATATCATCCTATTGATTAATTCACCAAAGTATAAAGCGTTACAGATAAATTGAATAATATAACTGTTTGGTATTCTAAATGCTAATTCTGCATTTTGTATTGTAAAAATATTAAAAAATAAATAAAAACGGAGAAAACCATGAGAACAAAAAAATTAAGTAAATTATTTAATCCCAAAGTGATTGCTATTGTTGGAGCTTCAGCGAGATCAGGAAGTCTTGGATTCGGTTTGTTTAATAACATTATTGGTTCCGGTTATGATGGAATCGTATACCCAATAAATCCCAAACGAAGTAATATTTTGGGAGTAAAAACTTATCCCAGTTTAGAAGAAGTACCTGATAAAATAGATTTGGTATTGATCGCTACTCCAGCAAAAACTGTACCGAATATTGTAGAAACATGTGGTAAATTGGGTGTTTCCGGTATTGTACTCATTACTGCCGGTTTTGCTGAGATTGGAGAAGAAGGTAAAATTCTTACTGAAATAATCAAAGAACACCTAAAAAAATATAACATGAGAATGATTGGACCAAATTGCCTTGGATTCATAAAACCTTCTATAAAATTGAACGCAAGTTTTGCCAATAAAATGGCTCTTCCCGGGAATATTGCTTTAATTTCGCAAAGTGGAGCTCTTTGCACGGCAATTCTGGATTGGTCTGTAAAAGAAAATGTAGGATTCAGTCACTTCGTTTCTATTGGTTCGGTGCTTGATGTTCGTTTTCATGATCTTATAGATTATTTTGGAAGTGATCCCAATACATCAAGTATTGTGATCTATATGGAATCATTAGGTGATGCCAGAAGTTTTTTAAGTGCTGCCCGGCATTTTGCTAGAAATAAACCGATAATTGTTTTAAAAGCTGGTAAAAGTTCTGAAGGAGCACAAGCTGCCATGTCTCATACCGGAAGTTTAGCCGGTAATGATTTTGTATTTGATGCTGCTTTTAAGAGAGCTGGGATAATTCGAGTAGATACAATTTCCGAATTATTTAATATTGCTCAATCACTTGCAATGCAGGAAAAACCCAGAGGTAAAAAAATTGCAATTGTTACTAATGCTGGAGGTCCGGGCGTAATTGCTACTGATACTCTCATTGCGAAAGGTGGAAAACTTGCTAAATTATCTGACGAAACCGTAGAAGAACTTAACAAACATCTGTCACCGAATTGGAGTAGGAATAATCCGGTTGATGTGATTGGTGATGCCAGTCCGGAACACTACGCAAAAGCTGTTGAACTATGTTTGATAGACAGAGATGTAAACGGTGTTTTGGTGATTTTAACTCCCCAATCTATGACAGATGCCACAGAAACTGCGAGAAAAATTACCCAAATTTCGAATCGGTCAAAAAAAACAATTCTTGCTTCTTGGATGGGATCGGATGATGTTCATAAAGGAAGAGAAATATTAGAAGCAAATAATATTCCAGTATATGATACCCCCGAAAGTGCTATAAAGTGTTTTATGCATATGTATGATTATTCTCGTAATTTGGAAATTTTGCATGAAACACCTACTCAAATTCCTCATAGATTTGATCCGGAAATTGAAAAAAATAGAAAGTTAATAAAAAATGTTTTATCAGATAAGAGAACCGTGATGACCGAATATGAAGCAAAGCAGCTTCTTGAAAATTATCAAATATCAGTAGTAAAAAATGGTTTGGCTACAACTGAAAATGAAGCTATTGAAATTTCAGAGGAGATCGGTTATCCTCTCGTTATGAAAATTGCTTCGCCGGATATACTTCATAAAACGGATGTCGGTGGTGTAATACTCAATATCATAAATAAAGAGGAAGCACAAAAAGCTTTTGTGAAAATTATGGAATCTTCCAAAGCAAATGTTCCCAATGCTGATATTAGAGGAGTATTGGTAGAACAAATGTCCAAGAGAAAATATGAATTGATTATCGGATGCAAACGAGATCCTATTTTTGGACCGACAATTGTATTTGGGATGGGTGGAGTTGCAGTAGAAATATTTAAAGATACTGCTGTAGGATTACCACCTTTGAATATGGCTCTTGCTTTAAGATTGATAGAAGATACCAAGATTTATAAACTTATCAAAGGTTATCGAGGAATGCCGGGAGCTGATATTTCCGCAATTCAATTTCTGCTCTATAAGTTTTCATATTTATTGATGGATTTTCCTGAGATAATGGAGATTGATATAAATCCATTTGGAGTTGATGAGCGTGGTGGCGTTGTTCTTGATGCTAAAGTAATTTTAGATGATAAGATGATCAAAGATGATAATAATCCTTACAAACACCTTGTAATTTCTCCTTATCCTTCTGAATATACAACAGAATTCATTATGACAAACGGGCAAAAAGCAATTTTACGGGCAATAACACCCGAAGATGAACCGTTAGAAAAAGAGATGTTTTCCAATTTCTCCGAACGAACTCAGAGATATAGATTTTTCCAATTGATTAAGGATATTTCACACGAAGAATTAGTCCGCTATACTCAAATTGATTATGATAGAGAAATAGCAATTATTGCCGAAGTAGAAGAAGACGGAAAGAAAAAAATGGCTGGAGTAGTGCGTCTAATTTCTGATCAATATAACGAAAATGCTGAATTCGCAATTGTAGTTGCCGATCCTTGGCATAATCTTGGTCTGGGAAATAAATTTACCGATTATATCTATGATATTGCAAAAACAAAAGGAATACAAAAAATAAGTGCGAATATTCTTGCAATTAATCATATAATGCTTCATATGTTCAGAAAGCGTGGATTTGAACTTACAAGATTTGAAGACGGATATTATGCTGAAAAAGTAATTAACGAAATAGATTGATTAATAAACTCTTATACAAAAGGCAGTAGGAATATTTCTACTGCTTTTTGTATTTTATCAAATTGGAAATCTTGACGAAATATATCATCTTGGGGAGGTTGCAATATAAGAGAATATAATATTGTAAATGTATTGAGAAATAAAAAAACTACTCCAATACAGTCATTCTTCCTTACGGGGCAGGCAGAGAGCACAGAGGAAAGGAGAAATGGAAAAACGGAAGAATAAAGAAACGCATAAAGAATCTCTTTTCGACTTTGCGAGAGAAAAAAGCAAAACATTGAAATTTCGATATAATAAATAAAGAAGAATAATGAAAATTTTAGGAGGTTAATATGGGAACAGAAAACAAAGAAAAATTAAACATTTTTGATTTAAAATTACTTAACTCATTCACAGAATCATATTTTAAGATAAAACCTAATTTCAATCTCGTTACTTTTTTAGCGAAAAAAGAACGAATTGATTTTATCTATAATACTTCTGCTCTCGAGGGAAACCCAATGACATTTCCTGAAGTTCAAACACTTCTTGA
The DNA here is from genome assembly GCA_021108315.1 of Candidatus Cloacimonadota bacterium. Classification (GTDB taxonomy): domain Bacteria; phylum Cloacimonadota; class Cloacimonadia; order Cloacimonadales; family TCS61; genus JAIORE01. Next base: position 14,052 of record JAIORE010000440.1, on the reverse strand, counting down.
AGGAATCACTGTTGGTGGACATAAATTAAGTGATGAACAACAAATTCTTAACCAAAATAAGAGTGTTCAATTGCTTTATGATATGGTTGAGAAGAAAGACTTTACAATTGATAAATCGACATTCTGTAAACTTCACCATAAAGTCGCATTTGAAGAAGCATTAAATTGGGGAAAGTTCCGTACTGGACAGATAAGGATTGGTGGAACCGAATTTAAACCACCTGTTCCAGGTAATTTAGATAGTATTTTCCAAAATGGTTTAGAGATTCTGGAAGAAGTTGATCATCCAATTGTTAAAGCACTCAGTTTTTTCTTATTTGGTGCGATCAATCAATTTTTCTGGGATGGAAATAAGCGAACTTCACGCTTGATGATGAATGGTATTTTGCTATCTTCCGGTTTTCCCATATTGAATATCAAAGCAAAAGATAAATTGGAATTCAATACAAAAATGGTTGCATATTATGATTCACAGAAAATGGAAGATATTTTGAATTACCTTGTTATGTATTACTTAAAACAAAATAAATAAAGCGGGAATTAACATAAATAATGAAAAAAATTATTGGAAATCAAATTGTATTAAGAGACTGGAAGGAAAAAGATATTGAAGAGTATTATCATTGGAATTCCGGAAAATTTCTTTGGCTGGATTTCGACGGACCTTATTATCCATCAATTTCAAAAACTGAATTGGAAAAAAGAATCAATTTCCTAAAATCTCAGATGCGAGAAAAATCATTTCCGGAAATAAGAAAAAGAATAGTGATTGTTAGACCGAAATCTGACAGATTAATCGGAATTTTAAGTAGATATTGGATAAACAAAGAAACATTTTGGTTAGCAGCAGGTATTTCTATTTATGATGACAGCTATTGGAACAACGGAATTGGTTTTGAAGCTTTAGGATTGTGGATTCAATATCTATTTGATAATTTTTCTGAAATTGTCAGATTGGATTTGAAAACTTGGTCTGGGAATTTGGGAATGATGAAACTGGCAGAAAAATTAGGATTTACATTGGAAGCAAGATTCAGAAAAGCTAGAATAGTTGATGGAATATATTATGATTCAATAGGTTATGGGATTTTACGGGAGGAATGGAATAAATTTTATCCAATTGGATTTAAACGATTTCTTAACAAAAAATAACAGAAGTCAAATAGTGAATATGTTTTATCTTTCGAATTGTAAAATATGAGAATGTTCACATTTCAGACCATCTTTTTCAATAAGTTAGCGGCTATATTTGTTAATATTGCACATTTTTATGTTCATTTTTTTGGTAGTTAAAAAGATAAAAGAAAAATACTCTATAAAGAAATCCACGATTTCAATCGTGGAACAATCAGTAATTATTCCTAACACGACTTTAGTCGTAAAAAAAATAGATGCTGAAAACAATGTAGAATAATTATGATAAATATAGTGAAGTTTTTTACGAATAGAGTCGGCTATTGTCGTTACCTCATAATATTTCCACGATTAAAATCGTGGGCTTCTCAATTAAATCTGTTAAACATCAAAAATATCGTGCGATAATTTCAATTTATCCGCATCTTCTAACTTTGGTAGAATTACATGTTTTTTCTTCTGGAATCTTTGCATTCTTCGTAATATTTTATCCAGTGTTTTTACTGCTTTTTCAATGTAAATTCCTTTGTTCAGCATCACGCATTCAGCTCGTTGGGCTAAAGCTGCATCGGTTATTTCCGATCTAGTGGGAACTCCCTTCTTTGCCAGATTTTCCAGTACTTGAGTTGCCCAAATAACTGGCACATGTGCTGCTTCACAAATTTGCATGATCTCTCCCTGAATACTGGCAAAATTTTTCCAACCGGTTTCTATGGCGAGGTCTCCACGGGCAATCATAACTCCAACAGGATAAGTTTTCATTGCACACATTAGGATTTTCGGAAGGTTTTTAAATCCCTTTTGGGTTTCAATTTTCAAAATAATACAGGGTTTTTGATTGTACTTTTCAATCTCTTTCAAAAATTCCTGAACATCACTTGCCTGATTGATGAATGATAAATTTACAACATCTGCCCACTTTGCTACGAAAGCAAGATCACGTTTGTCTTTGGCAGTTAAACTCCCAATTTTTAAATCAAGTTCAGGAAGGTTTATACCTTTGTCTGCTCTTAATTTGCTTCCTGAAATTTTGGCATAGGTTATTCTTACCTGAATCTCATCTTTACTAATTTTTTCAATGATTCCTTCAATTTTGCCATCATTCAGAAAAACAGGTTCATTCGATTTTACACTATTAAAAACTTCTGGTAAAATACAAGAAATATGTGCATCGGCAATAAGCTTTCCAGCTTGGTCATACCGGGCAGCTTCGCCGGGTTTGGAATCACTGTGTAAAATCAGCTTGTCACCAATATGAAGTGTGATATATTGTTCTATTGGCAATAATTCACCTACATAATTCTTTTCTTTTCCGGTTTCTTTTACTTTGTTTAATACCAATTCTGTTCCGGTTGTTATATAAGCTGAATTGCTGCAAACTCCCCATCTTCCCTTACCTTGTTTTTTTGTTATCAAAATTTTACATTTTTTATTACGTGAATCGGTAAACCTGATTGTATTTCCTCGCTTGATTTTTTCTATCAGTAATTCGCTAACGGGAATAATAGCATCCGCAGAACCGTCGGGAGGAGGAATATCGGGAGGTGCTATCCACACTTTGGCAGGTTTGATAATTTTCCCAACTTGATCATGTTTGGGGTTGATATGAATAATCTTTGGTCCTTGTTTCATTGAGCCTGTTCTCAATTTTGGTCCGCCAAGATCCATCATTATTTTACAATTCTTTTTCAATGATTTTTTTGCTCTAATTATATTCTCTATCATTTTTAGCCAAACTTCAGGTACGTCATGTGCACAATTTATTCTGGCACTGTTCATACCCAAACGAATAAGACGGTTTATTAGATAATAATCTTCCGAAGCAGAGAATGGTAATGTTACCATTATGCGAGTTTGTCTTTCTTTTGATTTATATCCGAATAATCCTTTTGTATTTTTCCTAAGTAGTTTTTCACTCTTTTTTATTGAAATGATATTTTTTTGTTTTTCAATCACCCGATTTCCCATTAAGTGATTGATAATTGTTTTGAGTGAGAGAAGGCTTTTCATTACATGACCTTCTATATTCGCCAAATCCGGTAAACCCATATATCTTAACCGGTTTTGTATTTCATCAATATCAAAACTTCTGAAGGCAAGATAGTGTGCCAAATTTAAAGCACTTTCACGATAAGAAGGATGAACTTTTGAAATTAGAGTATAATAATTTTTTTCTAAAAGATTGGCTTTTTTAATTATTTTTGTAATTTGATCGTTGATAATTGATAATTTTTTTTGATTTTTCATATATTTTGTTTGAATCTACTCTGAAATTTACAAGTCCTACTCGAATCTTGGTATATACTACCCTGAAAGTGATTTTCCCTTTTTAAATGCCCTACTTGTTCCAGGTTTGTCTTGGGTATGCTGAAGACATTAAGAAGACAAACTTGGAAATGAGTTTATATGTGTAGACTTTTGATGAATACACCAAAGAAATGTATAACAACGAGACGAAGATTTGCGTAAGATAGTCCTGTTTATGCAAAAAATACAAACAGGATTGTTTGCGATACCTGACTTGTCACTATTTAAGCAATATCATCTTACGTAAAAATGTTTTACCATTCGTTTTTAGTTTATACAGATAAATACCGGAAGAAACTATGTTTTCCCGGTTATCCTTTCCATTCCAGATTATTTTATGTTCACCTGCAATTAGTATATCATTAACCAAAGTTACCACTTTTTGACTTTTGATATTATAAATTGATAAATCAATTTTAGATTTTTGATTTAGATTGAAAGAAATCGTAGTTTCAGGATTAAACGGATTGGGATAATTAGGAAACAGCTCACAATTTATACCATTTATTGATTCATTATTTGAATCGGAAAGAGTGCTATTAACCAAACCCGGAGTTCCGTGCTCAAGAGAAGCTGCCCAACTGCTTGGTAAAGAATTATCAAGAGTGTGGTTTATCAATTCCAGAGTGGGACCATTTCCGTCCGGCTCAGTTACCCACGGTTCATCATCATCATATTCTACAAAATCTATTAAATCTTCAGCAGAATCAAAAAGCCGTAATAGTTCACCACCGCCACTAAAACCAAATTCCAATCCGCCTAAAAAGTTATCAATTTCAGGAAATAAAGCGGAAAATGCTTCCGAATCTTTACTCAAAACAAGGTAACCATCTGCTGCAATAATCGTATTTGCCGGAAATGTAAAAATATGAGAATCGTTTTCATCTTTGAAAATCCAGCCGGAAAGGTGAAAATCTTCATTCTCTGGATTATAAAATTCTACCCAATCATCAGTATCAAAATCATCTGCCGAATGATAATTGATCTCATTAATAACAATATCACCGGAATCACAAGTTACATCAATCGTGTGAAATTCATATTCCGCTCTTACCGGAGAAAAAATCCCAGCTCCACTATTTTCCGCATAAAGATAGTATTGAATATCACCATATCCGGCATTTATTGAAGCTCCGTAAATCTCATCACCGGAAATTCCATCATTATGTACTCCATCATCAAACATTTCTATTTTTTCAAATTTCTCATTCGCATTATTTCGATAATTAAATGTTACGGTTTCAGCATCATTAATTTCTGCTAAAAGCCATACTGTAGAATTTGGTTCTATAACAGTAGGTGAATAACTAATATTTGAAATCATCGGTGGAATTTCTTGAAATAAAGAATGATTTAATAAATATGAAATTCTTTCCTCCATTAAAAGTGTAATTCCAACTATAGCTGGAGAACCATAGCCAACATATTCATACAAATTATTGAGGAAATCATCATAAGAATAAAATTTATTCGGGTCTGCCTGTACGTGTTCATCTATAATCTCTTGAATTTCCAAAGCTCTATCTAAATATTGGTTGTTAGAAAAATTCTCCTCAATAATGGTTTTTAGATGAGCAATATACATCTTTTGGTAAGTTTGATCTGTAAAAATTTTATTGATAATGGGATAATCAGTATCATTCATACGGAAAAGAAGATCAAGGTGCTGCATATCTGATAAATTTAATGGAGGTGAATTCGGTATCATCGCAAAAGCTCCGAAATTCTCGTTCAAATCCCAAAGAATAGGATTAAAGCGATGTGAGCTATCTTTATATAAATAGAAATTGTGATTCATATTTATTGGTGAATCCAAATTGATCATCAAAATATCAAAAGCCAACATCCACAAGTGCCTATCAACATTTAGAACATTTTCAACATTTTCGGTATCATTATTTAAAATATCAAGGAAATTCATCAGTTCACTCCAGCCTGAATCCGATTCCAATTCGTAAATATTGAAGTATGAAGTTGAATCCTGACCCAAATAACCCCAAATATTATACACACCAAAAATATTTGCTTCACCTTTGAAATTAGCATTTTCATCACTATTGAAATGAGTTCTCAAAAAATATTTATCAACATCCTGAACATTAGTATAAAGTCCCATCAAATCACCATTTATGAAAACATTGCAATAATTAGCTTGGCTCACCGGCATATATTTGCAACCGATTTCATAACTGAGAGTTTCCCTAACAAAACTTGGATCCTTAAAAAGGTTAGATAATTTCAAAGTACCATAATTATCAAGTAATTGATTATCAATAACATAATCCAGTTTGATATTCAAAGGATTTTTGATTCTATCGGGTTGACAAGTGCTGTTTCCTTTGTAACGAACTCCTACGCTATCAAATTGCACTCCGTTGATAATTGCCGTACCGATTAAACGATCCTCGCTTCCAATCATATAAAACTCATCCAGAATATCATCCCAATTTGATTCGGGAAAAATAATCTCAATTGTATTCACGGTGTTGATATCATAAAAATCCTGACTAAAAGCGGTTATTGATATCGTCATAATAATCAGGGAAATAAAAATTTTCTTTTTCATAATGTTCTCCTTATTAATAAAAAATTATGAGTTCTGCGAAGTAACCTAACTAACATTTCTCACTTCAAATTTAATTTTCAAACTCACCATCAGTCCCTCTCTTTATCTAAAGCGAGGGATGACTTCAGCATTTTTTCTTCTTGCTTTTCTTATGTTCCTTCTCTTGATATTAAGAGAAGGACAGCAAGATGAGTTCATTGAGTAAAATAAACAGATCATCATAGTTTATAAAAAATCTGCTTTCTCAAAACATATCACTATTCTTTCCAATAACTTAGATAGATTAAACGAACTGGGAAATGTTAGTAATCGAATATATAAAAAATATTATATTTACCATAATTTCCAAGAATAGTCCTCATTTCCTAACTTTTTTTCCTGCAATGAAAAAGGGAATTTATGGCTTCCGCTCCTTGCAGGAGAGGTTTTTTCTCAACTTGGCAAGTTGAGCTACACACCCTTTCAAAAAAAATAACAAACAATATTATTTATTTTACAACTACTTATAAAATATCCGTACAGTCAATCGTTCTCCGGGAGTAAGATTTTGATGAGCAAATTTTTCATCATCAAAACTGATCTCGATTTTGGAATATGTATTCGCTGTTTCAAAGCTGGAACTGAGTGCTTTTACTTTTTCCATAATCGGAGAGACCGAAGTCACTTTCCCGTAAATTTTCTTTCCGTTGGCACAAAATATTTTTACTTTTTGCTCTTTTTTTATCCTTCTTCTACTAAATGAATTGCCAAAGGCTATAATCCAAATTTTATTAATTGTAGCGATTTCGGCAATCACATCACCACTTTTTATTTTTTCACCGGTTTTATAGTAAATGTCTGTAACAGTTCCAGCAGTAGGAGCATAAATTTCTAAGTTTTTGATATTCTCCTCAATTTCACTGATTTTAGAATTGATTTCATTTATTTTGTTCAAATATCTATCAGCAAGTAAAGAAACATTGTTCGAGAGAAGTTTTTTTTGAGCATTGAGAATATTTATTAAATTTTGAAATGTTTCAATCTCTTTCTCACTCTGGAGAAAATTGCTTTGTAATTCGTTATATTTATTGCTGATATTAAGAAAATCATCTGTTTTCTTTTGAAATTCCGCTGAATTAATATGACCTTGAACATATAATTCTTTTTGAGCTTCATATTGCAAATTAGAATTATTATATTTTTGAGTGTAAATTGCAATTTTGTCTGTGATATTTTCTTTTTGCAGCTGTTTTTTTCTCAAATTATTTTCATTTTTCAAAATATCTTCATCCAGCTTGAAAAGTTCCATTTTCAAATGATCGCCTGTTTGAGCGGAGGTTATCAGTTCTTCAACTCTTTGTTTTTCTTTTTGGAGCACTTTTAGACGAGTATTCAATTTTGGGTTTTCCAATTTTAGGATCAGATTTTTTGAAACCACTTCGTCCATCAAAGAGATAGCATATTTTTTCACAATTCCTGAAGTTTCAGAGCTAATTAAGACTTTGTTTGTTTTTACAACAGCTGGTAATTTTTGCGATTGAGCTTCTATAAAATAGGAAATAATTACTGTGATCAGAAGTGTTATCAGTGAGAAAATCATTATTCGCTTTCTAATTTTGTTAGATTTCATAGTTGTTTTCTCCAAAGTAGTTTATCAAAAAAATCTCCTTGTATAATTTCATTTCGCTAATTATTTTTTGAAGCATAGCTTTTTGGATTTTGATCTCTTCTTTCAAAAGTTTTGTTTCAGGATTAACTCCTAATAAATCCGGTTTTGTTTCAAATTGAATTTTTTGGGAAGTATATTGTTCGTTATATAGTTGTTCCAATCTTATTTTCCTTTGATAGTTATTCAGAGCCTTGTGAAAAGAATTTATCCGCTCCAGTTCAAAAGTTTTCAGAGAAATAAGAATATTTTTATTATGAATTTTGATCTCCTTTTCAAATGATTTTAACAATTGTTTTTTCCCTGAATAATTTGAGAAAATATTAAAAGGTAGAGATAATTCAATTTCACCTTCCGGATACTTTTCCACAAAGTTTCTTTCCATTGAATATTCATCTTTGTTTTCGGTAATATTCCAATCTTGCAGAGTTTTACGATGATTATAAGAGAGAGAAAAATTTAGTTCTGGTAAAAAGAAATAGATTTTTTTTCGCTTTATGGAAGCTGTGATTTTTTTAGTTTTCTTATTTAAATTAGTAATATTTTTATTTATTATTTTGTGAAAAGAGATTGAATCGGGAATTTCAGATGTATTCTTTATAAAATCATCAAATAGTTTATTAAATTCTTGGTGTCTTTCAAAAAAACTTATGGAAAATTTTGCATAAATTTCTTCCCAATTAGATAGTTCATTTTCTTTTCTATGGAGTTCCTTGATATTTTTGATTAAATCTTCCGGTTGTAAAATGTTTTTACTGTGCAATTCTTCTAAAATCAGGTTTTCGTGATTTAGTATTTCGATTTCATCTTTCAAGATAAGAACTTGGTTTATTGCTTCGTAATATTCAATAAAATCGTCTATTATTGATTCCATTCGTGATATTCTATACAAATTCGTTTCATATTGAAATCTTAATATATTGATTTTTGATGTGAGATTATCGTTTGTATCATCATAATCTTTTGGGAAGAATTGTTTGCTTAGTTCTATTTTCCAGCGTTCATCATCTTCATCTATTTTTGAATATTCCAATTCATCCTCAATTTGTTCTCGAGTTTTGTCATTGGAAAAAGTTCGGTAAGAAAAGTTTACATCAAACCAATTAACCGATTGTTCAATTTTGTGTTCAGCAATTTCCATTTTTAAACGATTTTCTTTTTGTAAATACTTGGAATCATTAGAAAGCATCTCATTAATAAAATTTGTAAAATTGTTAGTTTCTGCGATAATAAAACAAACCCAAAAGAGATTTAAAAATAAAACGATATGATTAATTTTCATTTTTTATTTCTCTATTCATCTCTAATTAGTTATTTTTTAATAGCTTTTTCAATGCTTTTTTACGTTTATACTCTCTTTCTTTGATGAAATAGATCAGTGTGAGTACAAAGCACATAAAAACTGTTCCGATTATTGCTGCATAATACTGGCTTAAGCCACAAGACATTCCAATGATAATCGCATAAAAAACCTTGATAGTATTCATTGGATCTTTCACGACCGTTCTGAAACGAATTAGGCTCAAAGCTCCGGCTAATCCAAAAGCCCGAACCAGATTATCTGCAACCACGATCCAGATAAAAGCACCGCCAACAGAGAGAAGAAGCAAAGTATATTGAATTCCTTTCATCTCTTTTTTGAAAATTTTATTCTTTTTTCCATCGAAATTTGTAATTCTGTACACATAAGAATAGATCAAGCCCAAAATCATAGCCAAAGAAAGGTTAATGACTATTTGTAAAGGAGATTGGCTTATTCCACTTTCAGCACTATTTTGTAAAACTTGAAATAATTCATTCATTTGAACTCCGGTTATTTATATTTAACTCGGATAAACCCCGTGAGATATAATGCAAATAAATCTCAATATTTTTCAAAGTTTTATCCAACGGGGTAAACCGAAAAAAAGATGAAACCACAAATTAACTCGAATTAACACGAAAAAAGAAAAGAAATTACCACAAAGACAAAGAAAAGATAAAGGGAAAAACGGAAAATTGGAGAAAAGGAAAAATGGAAGACAAGAAGATGAGTTTCCTCTATGCTCTCTATGGTTATTTTTCATTTTATTAATCTTTAATCTTGTTCCTAAGCTCCGCTTGGGAACACACTAATTCAAGAAGCTTCTGCTTCGTTTGGAATCCGCTAAGCAGGGGCTTAGCTTTTTATTTTGTTCCCAAGCTGGGGCTTGGGAACAAGATGAAACTAAGAACGTAAAGCATTTATAATTTATCATTCATATTTTGAAAACGTCTTTTTATTTATAATCAAATTTTTCCAAATTAAAGGCTTTTTTTAATAGCTCAAAGGATTCAATTATATTTTCCGGAACCTTATTTTTGGGAAAAGCATCATCAATAAAAAAATTGTATTTTCCTCTTTGTGGGAAGTAGAGAGCATTCATCCCGGTTGCAAATTTGGAAAATCTCTGTTGTCTTAGCAATGAAAGTTTTTTTATCATTTTTTTGTACCATTTTGGAGATTTTCCATTTATTTTTGATTCAAATATGATAGCATCCAAGGTTTCTGTTTTTGGTTTTCCCAATAGCTTTTTATGTGAGATATTTCTATCAATTGTCATACGGATTTTCTTTGATTTTTTTTGGAAAGCGATCCTTTCGTAAGAGATTTGTAATATTGGTACCAATTCATTTATTTTTATTAATTTTGAAACTAATTTATAGGTTTTTTGAGCACCTTTCAATTCTTTATTTGCTTCTCTGATCTCATCTTTAATATTTTCACCATTCAATAATTTTTCAAATAAGTGTTCCGGTAAAATAAATCTCTTTTTAATAGAAATAGAGTTATGTTTTATTTTCAGTTCTGCAAGATAATGGTCAGCAAATTCTCCATCATAACCGTATCTACGTAACCTGATTTTAAATCGGAATTTTCTTTTCTGTAGATATTCATTGAAAAGTAAAAAATCCGTTGAATCAAAGTAGGTAGTTTGAATAAGAACATTTTCTTGATTCTTGTTTAAAGTATGAATCGGAATATGTTTTGATAATAAAACTTTAATTTCATCAAATGATTGTTCCAAAATAATGAATTTACGCTCTTTTCTCTTAAATGACAAATCACTTTTGCTCATTGTATCCTCTTATTTTTTATTAAGACAAATTAAATGACTTAATACTGCATATTTTTTTGTTCCCAAGGTAAATTTGGGAATATGATCAAGTTTTAATACTTGGTTGAATTTGGTAATAAAATAAAAGAGTAAGCGACTTTGTCGCTTTGCATTAACATTGTTAATGCCCTCCAAAGTTAGAAAAAAATAGCATTGTTTCGTCTCGAAAAAATCACTTAATCAGCATCATTTTTTTAGTATATTCATTACCGGAAGTTTTTAATTTATAGAGATAAATTCCAGATGAAACAGGATTTTCATTCTTATCTTTGCCATTCCAAATCACTGAATGATGACCTGCAAGAAGTTGTTCATTAACGAGTTGTTTTACTCTTTGACCCTTCAGGTTGAATATTTCGAGATTCACAAACGAGTGTGATTGAGCTATTGAAAAAGAGATTGTGGTTATTGGATTGAACGGATTGGGGTAATTTCTATATAAATGGTTTTGCAAAGAGATTACATCATCTTCAGAATTAGTGCTATTGGAATATCCGGGAGTTGGAATTTCAAAAAATTGCCAGAGAGAATCTCCATTATTTATTCTTCCGAAAGAAATATCGGTGGTTTGTTCTCCGAAAGTAAGTAAATCAACAATTGTAGTTCCGTCTGGAGCAATCAAGCCAATTTGTTCACCGGCAGAAGATAGTTTAAAATCCAGATGAAGAATTCCATCTTCACAATCTTTATCAGCCCAAAGCAGTAATAAATCTTGTGGTTGAATCGTAGTAGAATCAGGATTTGTAGATGGAATTTGCCAACAATTCAAATTTGAAAGATCATCGATTAGATAAAAACCACCGATATCAACAGGTTCATCAGATGTATTATAAATCTCAATCCAATCATCATATTCACCTTCAGGATCTGCAATTGTTGTCTCATTTGAAGCCATAAATTCATTTATCACGAGATTGGCAGGATATTCATCAACTACCGTTTGAGTATCTATCCAATTCATACGGTTTTGAATCCATTCTTTGAGATAAATGATTTCATTTTCATAAGTTCCACCAACATAAGGATTAGGCCAAACATATTCATCCAATATTTGCCATCTTTCAAAATTCCTTTCTTGAGCTTCACCGATTTCCACAACAAAAGAATCAATAGTATTTATCATATTATTATCTGATAATATAGTTTCACGAAGTAAATTCCATTGAATATTGAAGCTTTCTCTAAAGGTCGAATCTGCCCAAATTCTTCTCATCCAGAACGCTTTATTATGAGGATGATATTCTATTTCCCAGCCTTCCGTTTCCCAAGCCTCCAAATAATTTGCATTTCCAAAAGCTAAATTATAATCCCAGACAGGACCCATAGTGAGCCTTCCATCAATGCTGTCCCGATCTTTATACATAAAGGTGCTTAATCGATAGCCATCGACGTTGTTAGTGATTTCATTGATAACCATAAAATGAATAAATGAATTGATATTGATATGATCATAATAACCAATTTCCGGATCGTTGTAATTATCCGCTGCCATTAGGGTCTCAAATTCAGAAAAATAATTTAAAATATAATCTTTTTGTTCCTGAACAATATTATCCGTTTTGGGATAATGATATTGATAAAAAAATTCAAAATCATTTGGAAATAAAGGTTCGGAAATCCAGCCATTATTATTTTCTCCATACCATTTATCAATCTTAATAATGTAACCACCGGTTAGTGCATCTCCAGAGATATCTTCCTGATCTATTTCTGAAATATTTACTCGATTATTATCTCTTTTAATTTTCTCAAATAAAATATAAAGCCCTTTATAATCACCATTTATAACTAATTCACAAAATCTGCTTCTACTGGCATATTGTCCAAATTCACGAGCAAGTTTATAGGTCAGAATATTCCGAATCAGGGACTTATCGCTATAAGGAGCATATAAAATCCAATCATTTTCTGCTGGTAATCCCATTAAGGGAACATTTAGGTTTTCTCCATTTTCATCTTGTGTTTCAAAGGCATATTGTTTTTTAGGGAACATCTGTGAACTAGAACCTCTTATTTCAATGCTTGCAGAACCATCATAATTATTGAACGAATCGGTGATATAATTTATTTCAGCAGAGTCATTATCAATTACTCCTATATGAACGTTTATTCTGGAGGAATCTGGGATTTCCTGCCCTGATGTACTAATAATCACAATGGGAAGATGAGAAGATTCAAATAGGACAGGTGTATAGAACCAATTGGGAACCGGATCAAAAAAACTATATGTTTCTTCAACATCAAAAGAAAGAAAAAATATACTTGATAAATCGGACGAAGAAATATCTCTATTATGAACCTGAAAAGCGAGTACATTGTCTCCATTCTGAAAAACCGACTGCATTTGTGATGAATAGATCGAATAACAATCAGGAAGTTCCCCACTATACATTTGAGCTTCATGATCATACGAAGTTCCCTGATCAAAAGGTATAAAAGAATTTTGTTCACCGAGATTTGCTGTTCTACAGATTTCAAAACCATTGAGATAGGCAATAAAACCATCGTCATAATCAGCGTGTAATATTGCTCTTTGTAATTTTGATAAATCTGCTATTTGGAAAGTTTTGCGTAAATATAATGAAACTGTCGGCTCGATAATTGTTTCATCATCACTATCTCCATAGCCGATTCCTCCGATTCCGGTTTCCCAATTAGAATCATCGAAAGAAACATCTTTCCAATTATTGTCAGGTTCAGAAATACCAACAAAATATTTCCATTCGTCAGATGAAAAAATAGCAGTTTCCCAATGAGCAAAACAGGACAAATACAAAATTAGAAATAAGAATATTGATAAAATTTTCATTAAATTACTTTTTACTGAATCCCTAATATCTTCTAAAATTATTTTTAAAGGATAATATGGATGCTACTCCTTTTTTGATTTTTTTAAATTTCTTTCATCATTATTCTTGTCAACTTTTTTTGTTTGATTTTGAGGGATCAATTTTGAAGAAACTTGGTAAATTTTATAGCACAATTATAATTTAAGATTTGCCCCCAATAAAGTAAAGGCAAATTTGCTATGCGCTATAGGATTAGGGAACGAGGTAAAAAGGAGTAAGTGACTTTGTCGCTTTGCATTAACATTGTTAATAGACATCTTTCCTAAATAATCATTAATTCTTTCATATCAAGGGATTGCAAGATTTTGTCAATTTAGAGTTAATTACTGAAAACACTGACAAATAGGAGACTGTTCACATCTCATCCCACCTTTTTCAATAAGTTAGCTGCTATAGCTTTGGTAATATTGCACA
>JAIORE010000326.1 GCA_021108315.1 Candidatus Cloacimonadota bacterium | reverse complement strand
GTTTCTGCTTCAAGAAGCGGTTTCCGATAATAACCCCAAAATCCATTATAAACAGAAAATTAACTCATTGCAATTTATAGAATTAGGTATTTATGGGAATAAAAAGGGCACATTTTTATTTGAAAAGATGTATTCCACCAATTGACAAAAAAATTAAAAACTTATTTTTTCACCAATTTAATTGAGAAGCCCACGATTTTAATCGTGGTAATATTATATGGTAACAATAATAACCGACTCTATTTGTAAAAAACTTCACTATATTCATCATAATTATTCCACATTGTTTTCAGGGTCTATTTTTTTAACGACTAAAGTCGTATAGGAATGATTCATGATTGTTCCACGATTGAAATCATGGATTTCTTTAGAGTATTTTTCTTTTAGATTTTTATCTACCGAAAGAATGTCAAGATAGCATATAAATGTGCAATATTACCAAATACATCGCAGCTAACTTATTGAAAAAGATGGCGTGAGATATAAACAGTCTCTCATTTTCAATATCTTTTCTCACACAATTGACTATTGACAAAAAAAAGCAAGTTTATATATATGCAAAATTAGGTTTTGTACAAATAAAAAATTAAGAGAATAATATATAATGATTGCAGTTTATTGTGATAAAAAATTAGATAAATTAAAAGATGAGATCAAATTTAGTTTTGATTTTATCTTTAAAACTCTGGGATATGAGTATAAATTTATCAATACAATTGAGCAATTAACCGATAATGATATTTTAATATATTATGGCTTCAATAAGCCAGAAATGAAAGATGCTTATGTCTTGGCGTTCAATAAAATCATGTTTTACCTTCCCGTGGAAACAGGATTATTAACTAAAGGATTTTACAAGCAATCTGAAATTATCAAAAGAAAAAGAAAGTTAAAATTTAATACTACAATCACTGTTTTATCTGAAAATACCTTTAAACAACCTATAGGTTACTTTTTTGATGATGAATTAGTTTACGGTGTTTTCAATTTTGATCTTGTGGGAAACATTTTTTTTCACTTAGTAAACTATGAAGAATCCGTATTTCATGAACGCGATAAACATAATCGAATTCCCGATGAATCTAGCTTATTTATTGATCAGTATGATTATCCTTATGTGAATGAATTACTTCAATTTTTTGATAAATTTATTGAAAATGCAGTTCAAGATAAACATGGATATTTTATTATTAAAAAATCGTTTTGGCCTCAAGATGAAGTTTTTGCAGCAAGTATTTCTCATACGGTTGATAGATTACAAAAATGGACAGCTGGAAAAATATTTAAGAGTTTTTTTGAAGATATTCTACTTTTCTACAACATTAATTACATTTTTAAAAGTATGGTAAATAAATTGAAATACATTTTTACTAATGATGAAGAATATTGGAATTTTGATATTATTTCCGAATTAGAAGCAAAATTCAATGTTCACTCAACTTATTTCTTTGGAGTAAGCCAGAAACATGAACATGATGTAGATTACGAAATTGAAGAAGATATAATCAATGAAATTGTGAAATTACTAAAAGCTAAAAATGAAATTTCACTTTTAGCTTCCTATGAATCATTTCAAGATGATGTTTTGGGAAAGGAAAAAGAAATCTTAAATAAAATTATCAAATCTGACAAAATCGGAGTACGACAATCACATTTTCGTTATAACCCTAAAAAATCATTTGAATTTCATCGTAAAAATCAATTTATATATGATTCTTCATACAAAATATTGGAAAGAAATGGTTTTAAAAACGGAATTGCTTTTCCATATTATATTTTCAGTAAACAGGTTAATAAATCCAAAGAAACAGTTTATAATAATAATTCAAACCTGGAAATAGCATTAACTTTTTCTGATGAAGTTCTAAAAATATCCCGTTTTAAAGAGATTCCCTTTGAAAAAGCAAAAGAATCTATTGTGCATTTGCTGGCGAGTGTAAAAAAATTAAACGGTTTGATTACTTTAGATTTTTCCTTAGCAAATTTTGCTGATATAAAATACAATAAAGATATTTTCCGCTTTGTTTTAAAAATTCTCAAACAAAATAAAGTTTATAAAGCTACAATGCAAGAGATAGCTGACTGGTGGAAAAAAAGAGAAGCTGTGGTAGTCCGTGAGTCAGAAAATATTATATTTGTATATTTTCCGACTGCTCTGAATTTCTTTAGCCTAAAACTGATTGGAAATGCTGAAGTTGTTTCAATTCTTGGAATGAAAGCAGAGATTCAAGGAAAAATTATTTATTTTTCTGACATTAAACCGGATTCAGCAGTAAAAATTGTAATTTCAAATGTTTCAAAATGAACAATATATTAATGATTTCCTATTTTTTTCCTCCTCTTGGTGGACCGGGTGTTCAGAGAATTCAAAAATTTGTAAGATATCTACCGCAAAATGGCTGGAATCCAATAGTATTAACAGTTAAAAATATCAAATATGTAGCTTACGATTATTCTCTTTGGGATGATATAAAAAATACGGAAGTTCATCGCACCGAAAGTGCAGATCTGATGAGGATTTTGTATCGTTATGAGAAGACAAAAAAAACTCCAGAGAATAATGATGTTTACAAATTTACAAATAGCAAAATTCGTGATTTTGTTCGTAATATTTTTCCTATAGATCCTCAAATTGGTTGGCTTCCTTTTGCCGTAAAAAAAGGTATTGAAATTTGTCGAACCCAAAAGATTGAGGTGGTCTATGCAACTCTGACTCCTTTTAGTTCTGTGATTGTTGGTTATTATATTGCCAAAAGGTGTAAAAAAAAACTGATTTTAGATTATCGAGATTTGTGGCAGGGAAAAACGGCTACAGAATATTTGACTAATTGGCATAAGAGATTTTCTATTTTTTGGGAATCCAAAGTGCTACAATTTGCTTCAAAAGTTATTATTAATACAAGAACTTCAGAAAAAATAATTAAAGAACTCTATCCAGACATTTCTCAGAATAAATTTACAGTTTTACACAATGGTTTTGATAAAAATGATTTCAAAGATGTTACCTCAGTATCTGATAATAAAAAACTTATATTTACTTTTACCGGTGGTTTTTATGAAGAACGGACTCCTGAATACTTTCTAAATGCTTTACTACAATTAAAAGAAGAAAATTTAATTCCAGATCATGTTGAATTTAGATTTATTGGAAATTATGTTCGTGAAATTGAAGAAATGCTTTCTATCAAAGTTTTGCAAAAATGGATAAAAATAATTCCTCAAGTTGAGCATAAAAAAAGTATAAAATATTTGTTGGAATCAGATATTCTTCTCATTTTTCTTGCTTCCCAAAATAGTCATTTCGTGATTCCAGCTAAACTTTTCGAATATTTGGCAGCGAGAAAACCAATTTTTGCAATGATCTCTCCTCAGGGTGAATCTGCTGATATTATCAAACAAAATAATATAGGAGAGGTATGTGCACCCGAAGATGTGGCTTCAATAAAAAAAATTATCCTGAAATTTATCAAATATCATCAAGAGAAGAAACTTTCTGAAAAATATGACCTGAAAAAGAAAGATTTTAGTAAATATGAACGCTCTTTTCAAGCAAAAAGATTATCAGAAATTATCATAGAAACCTGTGCATCTGAGAAGAAAAAAATTCTTCATATTCAACTTTTACCACTACTTTCTGGTGCTCAGAATATGATGTTGAATCTTTTGGAAGGACTTGATAAAGATAAATATGAGATTTATGTAATAGCTAAACCGGATGGACCTTTAGTTCAGAAAGTTATTGATTCAGGCTATCATTTTATTCCGGTTAGTTCATTAAGAAGAGAAATATCACCTTTTTGGGACTTTATAGCGTTATTTAAAATTTTTTGGATTTGCAAAAAGTATAATTTTGACATTGTACATACACATTCATCCAAAACCGGTTTTCTCGGTAGAATTGCCGCAAGATTTGCTCATATTCCCAAGATATATCATACTATGCATGGTTTTTCTTTTCATGATTTTCAATCTATTTGGTTAAGAATATTTTATATAACCCTAGAAAAAATCGGAGCGAAATTTTGTGATAAAATCATTTTTGTGAATAATCACGATAGAATCACAAGTTCAAAATTAAAGATCATATCGTCTCAAAAAGCACAAACTATTTATAATGGTATAAAACTTGCACAAATCAAAAAAAGTATAAATTGTGCTAAATGGAATGAAAAAATAGTTATCGGTAGCATTGCCAGATTCGAAGATCAAAAAAATATGATCAAAGTTGTAGAATCTGCAATTAAAATATGTCAGAAAAGTGATATTTTCCAATTTATTTTTATAGGTGATGGTGAACATCTTAACGAATGTAAAAACATGATCAAAGTAAAAAATCTAACGGAACGTATAATTCTTCCGGGTTGGAAAAATAATGTTTATGATTGGCTTCTCAAATTTGATGTTTTCTTACTTTATTCTAAATGGGAAGGTTTACCAATCTCAATCTTAGAAGCGATGTCAATCGGGTTGCCAATTATTGCATCCAATATAAAAGGTAATAATGAACTTGTTGATGATGAAAATGGTGGTTTGATAGATATTAATGAACCCCAAAAGCTAGTAAATACTATTTTGGAACTTCCCCAAAATTGTGAAAAATGGCAAATAAAAGGGAAAAATTCTCTCCAAAAAGTTAAAGATAAATTTTTAATGGACAATTTTAGAAAGGAATATGTACGAATTTATGATAATTGAATATGTGATAATATTTCTTTCAACTTTTATTTTGACTTATTTTTTGGTTCCTGCTAATATAAAATTTAGTAATACGAACGGAATTATTGACAAACCTTCGCAAAGAAGTCTTCATTCAAAATTAATTCCCTCAGCTGGTGGATTGTCTTTTGCAATTCCAATCATACTTTTTCAAATTATGTATTATCTTTTTAAAGGAAACAATATTTTATTTTTGAACTTATCAATTGCAAACATTCTAATAATGCTATTAGGATTTTTGGACGATAAAAAGAAGTTTACTGCAAGATATAAGTTATTTTTTCAAATAGGAATTGTTATATTCTTATATATTTCCGGTTTTAGAGTTGAATTGCTTTCAAACCCTTTTGGACAGGCTTTCAATTTAGGTATTTTATCATTTCCAGTTACAATCATCTGGTTTCTTCTGGTAATAAATGCGTTTAACCTTATTGATGGATTGGATGGTTTGGCTGCTGGCATTGCTTTGATTGTAGCTCTTGTACTTTTTGCAGTAGGAATACAATTCCGAAATTTTACAGTATCATTTTTAGCATTTACGATGATTGGAAGTCTCGCTGCTTTTTTGAAATACAACTTTTATCCAGCTAAGATTTTTATGGGAGATACCGGAAGTTTATTTATTGGATTGAATATTGCAGCGATTGCAGCGACCGGAACTGCTCAATACAAAGGAATTACTACAATGACTTTACTTATTCCTATCATTGCTTTAGCAATTCCTCTCAGCGATACTTTTTTTACAATATTTCGACGTATTAAAAATAATAAACATATTTTTGAAGCTGATAAAAAACATTTGCATCATAAAATGTATGATTTGGGATTTTCTCAAAAAACAATTGCTTGGATAAGTTATTTTATTACATTTTTATTTGGTTTGATCTCATTTGGTTTTTCGTTTGCGTCCCAAAGAATTTTTATGGGAATCTTGTTTATTCTTTTTATCATAATTTTAATATTCTTTATTTTACATAAGGAGATGTATAAATGAAAAGATTTTTTTTATTGGTAATTGTGTTAATAATTAGCTTAAATATATTTTCTCTGGAAAAATGGAAAAGTTATACAAACACAAATAATATTTCTGATATTATTGTTTCAGATAATGATCTGATTATTGCTTCGTGGGGTGGAGTAGCCCATTATAATCTACAAACTCTTGATAAAGAGAGAATTTATACAATTATTGAAGGGCTCTCTGATAATGATGCAAAAACTTTAGAATATGATCAGGAAAGTAAGATTTATTATATTGGAACCAAAAAAGGTGGAATTTCTCGCTTGCAAAATGATGAATTTCTTATGCCTATTTCAGAAAATTTAGGATTAATGTCGAATTTTGTTCACCAAATGAAAATTAAGAATAATTATTTGTATGTTGCTACAGATCAAGGATTGAGTGTTTTCAATATATCACCTGAATTATCTTTACCCATTTTAGTAAAAAATATCAATACTGAAAATGGTTTGAATCATAATGATATTGTAACTCTTGAAATTTCTGAAAATTACCTTTTTTGTGGTTCTCAAGAGGGAATTACTTACGCTCACTTGGATTCTCTAATTATACCAAATAGTTGGAATTATCTAACTGAAAACAATTCTAGTTTAGAGGGAAATATTATCCACTCAATCGCTGTAAAAAAGAATGGAAATTCAGAATATATCGCCGTTGCAACAAATAGCTCGGTATGGATCGCTTCTATTCCAGATTTTACAGAGATATTAATAGTGGATAGTGCCAATATTCCAGAAGAATCAGGCTTTTTCCCTGTTTTTTGGGACTCGGATTCCAATATTTGGTTTAGTACGGGAACTTGGGATGAAGTAGCATTAACTATTCAAGATACTACAGATATTTGTATTGTGAAAATTGAGGCAGTTATTGAAGGAAATCCGAATTATACATATTGGTATGAAGAAGATTTTCCTACAAAACAAATCACTTCATTTTTAGAAATTGACGGTAGAATAGCAGTTTCAACTTGGGGAGAGGGCTTTTTTATCTTAGAAAGTGGAACTTGGCAAAATCATAAAGCAAATTGTATAATTGCAAACTATGTAAAAGATTTAGAAATTGATCACAATTCCAAACTATGGATTTCAAATGGTTATTTAGGTCTTTATCCAATTGGAATTGGCACAAAAGGTGTCTCTTCTTTTGATGGTGAAAATTGGACAAATTTTGCAGCTGAAACAAGTGAATTGCGAAGTAATAATATTGTAACTATTTCAATTGATAGCTTTAATAGAAAATGGTTTGGTTCGTGGAACACTGCCAATAACGGAACAGATTGGCAGGATGGAATTAATATTTTTGATGAAGAAAACAATACTTGGTCTGCAATTACCAAAGAAGATGGACTTTACACCGATTTAATCGCTGATATTGATTTTATCTCGGATGATGAAATCTGGGTTTCAACTTTTGATGGAGGAGTTAATATTTTGAATATTGAAGGAGAGGTTATACATAGCTTCACAATAGATGATCCTACAGCTGAGTTTGAAAATAAAATTGTACAGCAACATCATGTTGATAATTTTTCTTTTGTCGGAACTTATTTTATGGGAGTAAGTTTTTGGGAGAATGATTCCTATCCGGAATTAGAACAGGATGAATATTGGCATCAAGCTAATACAACTGCTTTAACGACAGGAAGAATTTATGATATTGTTTCTCGCAAAACTGACTTTTCTACTGAAATCTGGATTGCTTCAAGTAATGGACTTTTTATGCATGATGGAGATACTTGGTTTCGTTATGGAGCTGTTCAAAAAAAACAGTTTTATGATGGTAATTCATGGGAACCACAAGATTTATCTCAAACACAATATGCTACACCGGATTATTGGTATATAGAAGGGCAGGAACGCCTTTATGGAGCTGCTGTCACATTTCCTACTGCACTTTATGTAGATCCTTTTAATCGGATTTGGATCGGTACAAATGACAATGGTTTTACAATATACTCTCCGGAAGAAGATCATTTTGAAAATCATTATTATCCAAAATCTCCTCTGCTTTCAAATACAATTACCTCTTTTGCTTATAAAAAATATACAGGTACATTGTATGTTGGTACTCAAAACGGATTAAATTCAGTTGAAATCGGAATGGAAGATAAATTTAATTCACAGATAAAACTTTGGGAAACCATAGCTTATCCTAATCCATTTTATCCTCAAAAAAATAGTTCAGTCACTATTATGAACTCAAATAATGCACCTTTACCACAAGGTGACACCACATGCAAAATTTACGATCTCAGTGGTGATTTGATCATTACTTTGGAAAAAAATATTTATCAAAAATTTGTTTGGAATGGACTGAATTCATTTGAAAAAAAGTGTTCATCGGGAATTTATCTCTATGTTGTCTCAGCAGAATTTAAAAAGATATCCAAGGGAAAAATCGTTTTGATAAGATAGTAGAGCAGTTTCCCAAAATTATTTTGTTTAAAAAATTGGGATGTTGGTTACTTTCACATTTCGAAGCCTTCGTGTAAAACTTCAATTATAAAAGGATTCGGACGGCTGATTAAGAAGATGAATGATATTGTATTTTAGAAAAACTTCCGAATCTTAGTTGAAGAATTCCTTTGGTGGAAGCTTCTGAAAGGATTTTATCAAAAGAATTAATTATGAAAAAGCACAAAAACAAAAAATTTGAATAAACAAAAAAATAACAAATGAAAATATTTTTTATAGACCCGAACAACATGACTCCTCAATATACATATCCTTATGTTGAGAATTTACAAAAAAACATTAATATAGAGATTAGATTTTTTTCAACAAATTATTCAAAATTTACAGATTATTATGATAAATCGTATAATATCTATGTAACTTATATTTTTTCAAGTAAGATAGCATCAATTAAATCTTTATCTTTAAGAAAATTAGTAAAGTTTTTTTCATTACCTATACATTATCTACAATTACTTCAAATTATTCTAAAGGAAAAACCTGATATTGTTCATTTTAATTGGTTGGCAGTTCCCATTTTGGATAATATTTTTATCAAAATTATTAAAAACCTAAAAATAAAAGTTGTTATAAATGTTCATAATCTTATCCAACATGAAAAATCAAAATTACGTCCTTTAGAATTGAAAATATTTCTAAATGCTGATAAAATTGTGAGTTTATCCAGATTTACTCAAAAAATATTACTCGATAATTTTGGATTGGAATCAGTTCACATTCCTCATGGAAATTGTTATAAAAAAGAATTGAAATTGTTTGATAAAAAAAATACTCTATCCCATAATGAAGATTTTAATCTGATATTTGTTGGTGGAATACGTCCTTACAAAGGTATAGAATTACTATTACAAGCTATCTCAAGATTGGATTATGAAATTAATCTAAAAATTCTTGGGAAGGCTTCACTAGTTTATGAAAAATATCTAAGATTAATTATAAAAAACTTAAGAATATTGAATAAAATTAATTTCCAAAATAAATTTGTATATTATGAAGAACTTATAGAAAAAATTAATAAGTGTGATTTGGGGATTTTACCTTACCAAGAAGCAACTCAAAGTGGAGTGATCTACTTTTTTAATTCATTGAAAAAGCCACTTGTGATCACTGATGTGGGTGGTTTGAAAGAACAGATCAATCCCAAAACTTGCGAAATTGTAAAACCAGATACAATTTCAATAAAAAATGGAATTCAAAAAGCTTATGATAAAATCTTCCAAAATAAATATCAATTAAAAGATTTTGATGAAATAAACAATGAACAGAATTTCAGCAATACTATTCAAAAATTTTATGAATTATACAGGAGCATTACTTAAATGGATTTCAAAATAGGTATATTTTCAATACATCCTTTTTTAGAGATGATTTTGAAACAAGAAGGAATTCCCTTTGAAGACATTGACCAAGATAACTTCGAATTAATAAATAAATATGCCTTAATTATCACGGATTATGATGAGTCTGATATGATTGAGCTTATTAGTGAGAAGTTTCATAATGAAATTTTGGTAATAAATCCAACATACATTGCCAAAAGATATTTTGAACTTCTCAAAACCCGAACTCCAAGAATTACAATACCACTCTCGGAATTCTATAAAAATCCTAGTTTCAAAAGTGCTTTAGATAGATCATTTCTTGCTGATTTCTATGGAGATTCGGGATTATTTAAAGATTATAAAGTTATCAGAATAAAAAATAATAATGAAAATATTTATATGCTTTCAATTTCTTTAGAAGAATCTTTTTTATTTGATAAGAGCTGCCGAAAACAATTTTTTGATTTTAGAAAGGAATTACCATCCGAAGTGGTTGGCAAAAAATATATTTATGAGATTCGTAACATCATTTTACAAACTATAAATATAATTTTGTATAGTAAAAATATTCCTTTGATTCATAAGAGTTATATCCCCCAAAATTCTCTTTTCATTTTCCGAATTGATACGGATTTTTGTACTAAAGAAGAAGCGGAAAATCTTTATAAACTCTGCCAAAAGTATGATATTAAAGCGACATGGTTTTTAGATACTTACAACGAAAAAACAATCAGAGAACTCTATGCAAAAATGGCTGATCAAGAGCTTGGCTTTCATTGTTCTCGTCATTTGGTTTTTGATAATTACGAGGAAAATTTTCAGAATATTCAGTCCGGTCTCAGCATTCTCAAAAAACACGGAATTAAACCGAAAGGTTATGCAGCTCCTTTTGGAGAATGGAACAGTTATTTGCAAAAAGCAATTGAAAAAAGTGGCTTTCTCTATTCTTCGGAATTTTCTTATGATTATGACAATCTTCCCTCTTATCCCATTGCTTCAAATGTTTTGCAAATTCCTATTCATCCTATAAGTTGCGGTAGATTAAGAAGATCACATTATACAGATAATGAAAAAATTGCTTATTATAAACGGGTGATTGATGAAAAAATTGATAGAAATGAACCGGTAATTTTATATCATCATCCACATCATAAAAAGTTGAATGTGATTGAAGAGATTTTTCGTTATGTAAAGCTAAAAAAAATGCAAAATTTAACGATGAATAATTATCGAATTTGGTGGCAGAAAAGAGAAAAAAGAAAGCTTGAATATGTTTTAAATAAAGACAAAATATTTTTACAAAAAAATCCTAAAATCCCATTGATAATTGATTATGAAGGAAAGAGAGTAATTGATAATTTTTCAGAATCTGTGAAATATAAAGATTTAGAGTATAAAAATTATCCATTTTTTTTAAAAAACGATCCCAAAAGACAGGAGAAGTGGAATTGGAGAAATTGGCTTTATAAATATGAAAGTTGGAAAGGTAGACGAAAAGTATGAAAATTTATCTGGCAAGTAACCAATCTTTGATGATAAATCGAGGTGGACCATCCTATAAATTGATTCAATTGCATAGTGAATTAAGTAGGTTGGGAATTGATGTTCAGTTTTTTGATATGTGGAATGCAGATAATAAATACGAAAAAGATGAACTTTTTCATATTTTTACTGCTGGGATTGGAGTTTATCATCTTGCGGAAAATATTATCCAAAATGGGGCAAAATTCGTAGTTAATCCCATTGTTTATAACAGGAATTCCTATAAAAAAGTAAGAGCTTATTCAACTTTTCAAAGAATTGTTGAAAAAATGTTATCTGGAACACACTCAGATTTTGGAATTACCCGAAAGATTTGTAATTCGGCAGAAATTGTTTTGCCAAATACAATTGAAGAAGAAAAATATTTAAAGAACGGATTAGGTGTAAAAAACAAATTTAAGGTGATTCACAATGGAGTAGAAAAACGATTTTTGTATGGTAATTCGTCTATTTTTACCAAAAAATATGGAATTAACGATTTTCTTCTATATGTTGGACATCTCGGTCAGAAAAGAAAAAATAGTGAAAGGATCATCAAAGCATTTTCTAAAATTAATCATCCGTGTGTGATTATTGCCAATGTGATGAATAATAATTCAGGGAAAAAATGTATAAAAATGATCAAAAAAAGTAAAAACATTCTTTTTCTGAATTGGGTAAAACACGATGATCCTCTACTGGCTTCTGCTTATGCTGCGTGTCATACTTTTGTCCTGCCTACGCTTTATGAAACTCCCGGTCGAGCAGCTTTGGAAGCTTCTCTCGCTGGGGCAAATGTTGTTATCACACCTTTTGGCGGAACCAAAGAATACTTTGCAGATTTGGCAGATTATGTAAATCCTTATTCAGTAAAGGCGATTGCACATTCTCTGGAAAATTCTCTTAACAAAACAAAAAATGAGAAATTGAAACAACATATTCAGGCTAATTTTCTTTGGAAAAATATAGCTGAAGAAACTTTGAAAATGTATAAACAAATTCTATAATGATAAAAAAATATTTAAAAAAAACTGCTGAATATGCTCTCGGAAATGCCTTTAATAAAACTTTATTAATTTTACTTATTCCTATTTTTACCAAAAATATGCTTCCTGAAGAATATGCCGTTTATAGCAATTTCATGATCTTTATCACATTTGCAGGATTCTTTTATTCTTTGGGATTACAGCAATCAATTTTTTCTCATTTTTATGATGAGCATACTGATGAATATCGGTATACTTTTATTAATTCTGTTTTTATCACTATAATATTCTTTGGAATATTTTTATCTTTGTTTGTGTTTGTTTTTCGCAATTTTTTTGCTATTATAATGGTTCGTTCTAACGAATTCTCACATCTTTTTTATTACATTCCTGTGATTATTTTTTGTGACACCCTCTATTCAATGACTTTGAATTTTCTCAATATAATGGAGCAATCCCGAAAATTTGCAATTTTATCTTCAATCAGGACTATTATTTTAGTAACATTGATTATATTTTATGCAATTACTCATAATTTTTCGATTCAAACAATATTTTTACTAATGATGATTGCTGCTTTCTCAGGTTCTCTGGCAGCTTTTATTTGTTTAAGAAAATATCTCAAAAATATCTCAAAGACTCTTACTGCAAAACACTTGTTTTCAATGAAATTAACTCGTGAAATTCTTAAATTTGGTTTGATAATGATTCCCGGTGCAATTGCCATGCATTTATTAAGAATATCAGATCGTTATATGATTACTTATCTTGGTGGAACTACGGTAAAAGCGGCTTTACACCAAGTAGGAATATATTCATTGGGATATCGAGTCGGATTGATTATGCAGTTTGTTGTTTCATTGATTAGCTTAGTATATTTTCCGTATGCAATGAAGATTTCAAAAACATCTTTTGCCAAAGAATCTTATCGAAAATTGTTCAAAAATTATATTATTATCGGTGGGATTTTTGCATTTATTATTATTTTATTTTCTCGAGAAATTTTCCAACTTTTTGTTGATGAAAGATATTGGGAAGGGATTGGAATTGTTGCCTTTGGAGTTATCTCAAGTTTTCTTACGGGAGTTTTTAATATATTGAACATTAGTTTTTATATTCGCAAAAGTGCAAAATCTATTGCATTAGCCGTATCATTCGGTGCAATTCTCAATATCTCACTCAATTTTATTTTTATACCGCTTTGGGGGAATATTGGAGCAGGTTTCTCTTCAATAATTTCTTTTTTCTTCATCGTGATCTATGAGTTAATCCAATCAGAAAGAATTTTTAAAATTGGTAATAATTATTTTTATATCCAATTCAGTTTGTTTTTTTTGGCAATTCCAACTATTTATAATTTATATTGTAAGTCAGAATTTTTATTGATTAGAATTGTTATCTCAATTTTATTCGCAATAATTGGAATTTATTTCTTTTTACGAAACTACAAGGAGTTTTTTGTAAATGAGAAAAGGAACGAAGCAAGGGCTTCTTAAGCTAGTATATTCCCAAGCTGGAGCTTGGGAACAAAAACAAGAATAAGAGCAAGAATAGATATGGGAAAAGGATAAAAAATGAGAAAAATGTATAGATTAAATCATAAAAGTTCAGAAGTTATTTATGGAGAAATCCCAAAATTTTCATATTCTTTGAATCTTTACATTGTTGATAAAAATGTATTTGAATTACACCAAACTTTTTTCAATGAGATCAATTCAAATGACATTTATTTTTTTGATGCTTCCGAAGGTAATAAGAGTTTCTTTGAAGTACAAAAAATCATTGAATGGTTAAAAAATAAAAATTTTAATAGAAGTGGAACGATGTGGGGAATAGGTGGAGGAATTACTTTGGATATTACCGGCTTTGTTGCTTCAATTTTTATGAGAGGATGTAAATTAAATTTTATTCCAACAACTCTTCTTGCGATGGTTGATGCAGCCTTAGGAGGAAAAACAGCAGTAAATCTAAGTAATATAAAAAATATGATCGGAACATTTTATCCTGCAGAAAAAATCTATATTGAACCGAATTTTCTAACAACTCTTTCTTCTACAGAACTTAAGGAAGGATGGTCTGAAATTATTAAAATTTCCTTAATTCAAGAATCAAATCTTTATGAAGAAATATTGCAATCGAATCTAAAAGTATCTGACGATATAATACAAAAAGCAATAAGCTTAAAAATGGAGATTTGTGAGCGAGACCCTGAAGATAGAGCTGAACGTAATCTATTAAATCTCGGTCATACTTTTGCTCATATTATAGAAAGTATTTCTCAATTTGAAATTTCTCACGGGAATGCTGTTGCCATTGGTATAGAATCTGCTGCACTTCTCAGTCTCCGTAGTCGTTGGATATCAAAGGAAGTTTTTGAAAAGATTATGTTTCCTTGGAGAAAATTTAAACTCATTAGAAAAAAAAAATTAATAAATTATATGAAAAATTTTGATGAAAATTTGATTTATAAGGATAAAAAAATGTCCCAACAGATTAATCTTATTCTTTTTAATGGATTTCAATCAACTTTTAAAACTAATTTTAAAAAAAATCATTTGATCAAAGAAATTTTATTGGACATTACAAAAAATGAAGTATAAATATACTTTAAAGCAGAATCTATTTTATTTTCTATCACCAATTCTAAACTTATTTCATTTTTTTATTCCAAAAAGCTCGCGTCCTCATGGAATAAGTATGATGATTCGAGTAAAAAATGAAGCTGAGTGGATTCAAGCTTCTCTTCTATCTTTAAATGGATTTGCGGATGAAGCTATAATTATTGAAAATTATTCTGACGATGATAGTTATGAAAAAATTAAGGAAATTATTCCGAAATTGAAATATAAAGTTATTCTTAGAAAAGAAAAAAGTACAGAATTTGATTATGTAAGCAATTTGGCTTTGTCATTAACAAGCTATTCTTGGATTTTTCGATGGGATGGAGATTTTATTGGTCATACATCTGGGGATAATGGTTTAAAAAATCTTCGAAATTATATTTTAGCATTACCAAGTACTAATTTCTATGTTATATATCCTTTACTTGTAAATTTCTATGGTGACCTTTTTCATGTAATGAAAGATAAACCATTACATTCGGAAGGTTATATTCATAGCTATCA
This sequence comes from Candidatus Cloacimonadota bacterium, assembly GCA_021108315.1. Lineage (GTDB taxonomy): Bacteria > Cloacimonadota > Cloacimonadia > Cloacimonadales > TCS61 > JAIORE01. The sequence goes on along the minus strand of JAIORE010000326.1, from coordinate 3,934 downwards.
TAAGCGATTAGAATATTTTAAAAAGCACAATTCTATCGAAGTATTAAAAGTTCCATTTTTTTTTAAAATTATTAACTATCAAAAAATAGTTATGTTTCATGCTGGAACTGCGAAAACTTTGCAAAGAATGATTTATCGTTCACTCTGGTCGGAATGGTTAAATAATATTAAACGTTATGATCATCCAACTTTTAAAAGCTATCTTAGTTATAAGTTTTCTAATAATAAAGATTTATCTCGAAAATACATTATTGACGAAATGGAAGAAAAAATTAAGAAAACTGTAAAATATTCAGTAGAAAAATTTGGTGACTATCCGGAATTAATGAAACCATTTTTAGAAAAACCTACTTTAAAAATTATTTATAAAGACGTGAAACCTTGGTCACGGAATGATTTTAAAAATGAAATTTAATTTTCGCTAAATTTAGCCCTTTAACAAACCAAACTTACTCCCTAATGCTTTCGGGATCGTGAAAATAAAAAAGAATTCACGCAAAGGTCGCTGAGATGAAGAAACGCTAAGAACGCAGAGAAGAAAGAAAAAATAGAGATATAAAACCTTATCCCGCTCGGAGAGCGGTCTTTTTCCAAAACTCGTTTTTAGAAAAAATTAGGTGCTTACGATACCAAATATACCAACAAGTTGTCATGAAATTTACGCCACTTTTTTAAATCCGTAAAGAGATTCTAATTCAATAATATTTTCTCTGATATTGAAATAGAGTTGTTCTTTCCTACTATACTCATTTTTATAAACAACTTTATTTTTTGAACATTCTGCTTTGAAAGAGCAACCTTCCCTACTTAAACATTTGTATTGCTGAATTGGCTTTCCATTTTTGGTGCCATTTCTGTAAAAGGGTAATCTATTTCCTTCGGGACAGATATATGAGTTAGACCTAAATTGAGCGATTCATTTTTTCGTTATGCACTAAATTCTTTTGTAAAAGTGAGTTAGGAAAAAATCTTGAAAGACCTAATGGGTATTCCTGCAATTTTTTCCAAATCATTTTACTAAAAGAATTTAACACCTAATTTCAAAATAAATCGCACAAATTAGGTTAGATATTGGATCATATTCAAAATTTATTTTATTGTATTTATATTTAGTGCTTCCTATCTTATTTCGGCGTTGACTATCAACAAAATGAGCTATATCATTAGATTCTAAGTATTTCAAGTTTTCTACATTTTCGTAGCCGGAATCAGATTTTACAATATTTATTTTACCTGCTATATTTTTTTCGCTCTCTTCTATCAATGGAATGAGTTGATGCTGGTTGGAGGCGGAATTGCAAACATGATTAGCTAAAATAAACTGATTCTTTTCATCAACTGAGATATGACTATTATAATTAGTGCGGATACAACCATTACGCTCTTTCATAAATTTTGCATCGTGATCAGTTATGTTAATTTTCTGATTTTCAATTGCTCGCATTTTTGATTTAGTAATGTGACCTTTTTCTGATAATTCAGTCTGCTTCATATCGGCTTGAAGTTCTGTTAATTTATTTATTGCTTTGTTGATAGATTTTACATAACTCTTTTTGCTTTGAAGCTTTTTCGGTAACTCATGTTCCGATTTATTGCCTAATTTAACAGATTCTTCTCTATCAATAATCTCAGAATTCATTAGTAATTTGGTTATCTCTTTCTCTATTTGCTCTCTCAATTTTTTCAAACCTTTTAAGTTTTTACTTCTCTTGGAGGAAGCATTTGCTCTGATTTTAGTACCATCTATGGAAACTTTTATATTTCCAAAATCTGCTAAACCCAAGTCAAGACCAATCAATACAATATTTGTAAATTGATCTTTCAAAAATGATAGATTCTCTCGCCTGAATTCACTTATTGTTTTATAACTCGGAAATTGATTAAAGGTTGAATAGCGAAAATCAAAACGCTCAAGACAAGCATCAGATAGCTTCCGAGAACTGTTGATGCCGATTGTATATTCGTAAAATAAAATCGCAGTTAATATTTTGGGATTGTAACCATGTTGCCCGTTATCAGAATATTTTAACTCCACAGGAAGAAAATCTAGTCTTTCTACAATTGAATCTATTACCTAAGTTGAGCGATTCAAAATGTATCTTGTCACCTTTCGGGTTTTTATAATGGTGCTTTAAGGCTATTTAATAACGCCAAAATAACTAACCCAAAAGGTGGTAAAAATTATGATTATAAGAAAAAAAAATAATTCTTTAAGTCAACCAAAAATTAATAAAATTGAGATTACTCCCGATACTCTTAGTTCTAGATCGGGTATATTGTTGTATACTTGCTATTTAAAGAAAATAGGTTTATTTGAAATTATGCAAGATGTATTCGGATTTCTTATTCAAGGGGCAAAGGGTATGCAACCTTTGCAGTTTTATAAGCAAATAATGGCTTATTTTTTTGATGGTTCTTGTATGCATATTTCCTATTTTGACACTCTGAAAAACATGCCGGCTTTAGCATCTTTTCTTGGAATCCCAAAAAAGGTATTGGCTTCCTCACATCAAATAAAAAGATATTTTAAAAAATTTATAAACAAGATATATATTCAACGTAAATTCCGTTTTATTCTACGCCAACTATTTATCTGGCGACTCAAACAAGATAAGCCATCTATCATAGAAATAGGTATTGATACAATGGTTTTAGATAACAACGACGCCCTCAAAAGAGAAGGCTGCAAACCAACCTATAAAAAGAAACTTGGATTTCAACCATTGCAATTTACTTGGAATCATATCATTATTGATGCAATATTCCGTGAAGGAGATAAACACAGTAATCATGGGAGATATGTTGTGAATGGTCTTCGCAGAATTGTTAATCTAATTTTTTTGCCGATGAAAACTTTTCATACATGGAAGATAAATTGGATGTCCTTTATATCTGCTCAGGAAAGAAATATGCAAATATTGTAAATCATATCAATAAATTGGAACAGAGCAAACTACTTGAATATCAAGCAGGTAAAAATATTTGGAACTATGTGGAATTCGGGTGCAAACTCAATAATTGGAAACGATTTCGTCGTTTTATTTATACACAATGTGAAAATGCTGATGATATTCAGCTTTATGTCAACTTCGGTAAACCAGACCAAATAATTTGCACAAATATTGGTGTAAATCCGAAATTAACAAAACAACTTATTTCTGCTGGAAGTGCCGGTTATTTAACAGCAGAAGGTATAATTGAAGCTGGTCATAAAAGAAGAGCTGAGGAATTAGTTCATCGCTCCTATAAGGATTTGATAGTAAAAGAGCAACTTCCTTTTAAACATTTTGGAATGAATCAAGCATATTATTACCTTTCTGTGATTTCCCATACTCTTTTTGAAAGCTATAAACGTGATGTAAGTTTTGATACAATTTCAGAAGTGAGTTATCCTAAAACTTTCCGTAGAAAATTGGTAGATTTTGCCGGAAAAGTTACTTCCCACTCAGGTATAGTAAAACTTAGGGTGACTAAATATATCTATGAATCGCTAAATATAGATAAGTTATGGATACGATGTAATAATCCCGTTATGATACTTTAAATGAACCTATTTTATCCAAATCTGTCATAGTGTGTAATTTTAAAAAAGCCGGTTTTTCTCGGAAAACGGGGATATTGTATCTAAAATCAATACTAATATAAAATTTATTGAATTTGATTCTGGAAAACGACTTAATTTTTTTATTTTTTATCTTTTTTCAATTTTTTATCCGAATTTTCAAAAATTTTACATATTTTAGTGTTTTTTATAAAAAAATTGAAGAGAATCGCTCAATTTAGGTAAAAATATCATAAAGGTTCTGGACAAAATTAGGGATATTTTATTTAAAGCAAGTCAAGTTTCAAGTACGATTGTTTACATAGACTTTAGTTTGTGGTTATAGATGTTCGCAGATGAATTGATACTTGTAAATTTTCATTTTAATACTAT
>JAIORE010000162.1 GCA_021108315.1 Candidatus Cloacimonadota bacterium | reverse complement strand
TCCGTCCATAAATTAATTTTTGAAAATTTAGATATTGATTGGAGAAATCTACCCATACATAAAATTAAAATTTAAACTCGTTGCATAGTTGATGTAGTGCCTGAACTCTCAAACCCTCTCGTAGAGCTGATTCTTTTTTGAAATGCGAAGGGTAGGTTATGTTCCTTCTCTTAAATTTAAGAGAAGGATAACAGTTTACCCCGTGAAATTCAATTTTTTGAATATTTCACTTGGGGGATGAGTTCAATATGTAAAAACAACTCATCACAACTTTTCATTATATTTATTGGATAAAATTATATCTGCCTTTGCTTTTATAACTTAGAAGGCAAGATTAAAGTAGGAAATGTGAGTTAATAAAAATATATAAAACAAAAAAGCCCTTCTTTTTCAGAAGGGCTTTTTTAATTAAAAAATGATTATTTAAGTAATAACATTTTTTTGGTAATAACTTTACTTTCAGTGTTTAATTTATAAAAATATAAACCACTTGCTACTGAATTACCATTATTATCATTACCACCCCAAGTAAGTTCTTGGTGTCCGGCTTTGATCTTATCATTTAACATTGTTTTCACTAATTGACCTTTCATGTTGTAAATTTTAAGTGAAACGGAACCATCTTCTGGAATGTTAAATTTGATTGTTGTTTCAGGATTAAATGGATTAGGATAATTAGAAATAGTTACTTTTTCAGGAACAATGATGTTTTCACCAGAATCACTACCATCAAAATTACCTATTAGACGGAACATCGCATTTCCTTGATCAGAAACGACCATTTGACTTGATGAGATACCTACATAAGTTTGACCTTGTGAGTTTGTATCAAGTCCATATCCAGGTGAACCACCCATAGCAAGAATACCTGCAAAGACTGGAGCACCTATTTCAGTTAGTTCAACGTAAGGGTCTATTGCAATATAATTCCAACCTATTGAAACTTCATCACCCGAGATTAACGCTGTATAGATAGGATTTGCTTCGGGTAAACCATTATCTCCTTCAAAATAAATTCTTACTACTACTTGCCCTGAACCTTCTTCATTTATATAAAATTTGAAGAAATAAATACCTCCGTTATCAACCTGCTCTAATGGAATGAATCTCACTAAAGCCTGGTTTGGCATATTAACATCAAAAGTTCCTTCGCATGTGCCATCATCAAAAGATAATTCGTTCATATCAGGTTCAACAAAAGCAGAAACTTCATCGGAATATGGAGAATCACCAACTTCATAAATAGTTGTTAAAACATAGTAATTATATATTCCACTAATAGGATCATTGTGAGTATATTCAAGGGTTGTAGCGTCTGTTTCTCCAATCAAATCATAATCACCACCTTGAACTTCTGAATGATAAATTTTGTAGCCAATGGGTTCATCACGAGTTGTTGTATTCTGAGTATCAAAATCTATTGCTCTTCCAGTTTGATCAGTAACATAAACAAAAGATGCCCATTCTAAAGTGCCAAGTGTCCATGCTCCAGCTTCACCTACATAACCATGTGATGCTTCAGATTCATTTGCAGCACTAGAAGGCATACCAGTTTCTCCATTTGTAGGAGCTATAGAAAGATAAAAACTTCCTGTAATTTCTACTGGATCAAAAGTAACTTCTGTTTCATTAGGATATTGTAAAGCATCCATTGTATCAGATTCATAGAGAACATTTACCCCTTCTCCATCATAAATTTTGAATTTAAATGTGGTATCGTCTCCCCAAGGATAGCTTGAGTGTTCATAAAATGTATGTTTGGCACTACTAATGTAATAAGTAGCATTTTCAGCAAGATCAAATTTAGTAGCTCTTTCAGGTACTGACCAGCTAAGGTGAGAAAGCTCACCAAAATATGAATACCAACCTGGATCTGGAGGTGTAGAACCTGGAGCACTCCAGGAAATAGTAACTGTATTATCATCATTTGTATTAGCTTGAATATTTTCCGGTGGAGGTCCAACATCAAATACCATATAAGCTCTTACATCATCAATATATAATCCAGAACCAACTCCACCGTCATCATTATCATCCGTAGATAATTGGAATTTTATTTGAATACTTTGTCCAATCCATTCCGATACATCGCAAGAACCATTTTGCCATCCCATTACTTCCTCAGCATAGGCTTGATCAATTAAAGTCCATTCAGCTGGTACACCACCACTTTCCGGTCCAAAGAAATTAAAATGAAGCCTTGTCCACATAGTTTCAGTTTCACCTTTCACAAATACCATATACAGATCTTCGAGTGAATTGTCCCCATTACCATCTGCATCAAGTACATCGCAATATACAAAATAATCAATATTCGCTACTTCTTCTTCAAGATTAGGATCATCAGGGATTGGAATTAAAGGTGATACAATGCTATTGATAAGATTATATTCAACTGGACAATGAGCTGCATTACTACCAACGTGTGGATTATCTGTTGCAATTTCGAAATAGTCACCAGCAGCTTCACCACCATATCCAGGGATAAGTAAAGCATCACCGGAAGCACCTTCACCATCACTTTCAAATAAAGTTGTAGATCCATTAGAAATAAGAATATTGTCAACTACCATACCGAACATGCTTGCATTATCTGTTGTATCATAAGCTGGATCTGAACAGAAAGCAAATCGAACTACGATATCTTGTCCAGAAAAACTGCTAAGATCAAATGAAGCATCTTGAAAACCACCGGAATTTGATACCCAGCCAGGAACACCAGGACCTTCGTTGAATTCATCACCAAAACTATAAAGATCTGTAGCACCGTATGCTGGGGTACCTTCTATAGCAGTAAAAGTATCTCCACCATTTGTGGAAACTTCTACATTACATCCGTCCCAACCATTATAAGGTGGTGGTTCTCCACCGGGATCTTCTACACTCCAAGCTACTTTGAAAGTAAGATCATAACCTGCAGCAGGAATATTAAGAACTGGAGTATCAAGTACAATATATCTATGACTGAAATATCCTCCAAGATCTTCATCTCCCATCCACCAAGAATTGCCATCATAAGCTTCAGTTGTGGTTAAATGCCACCACTCTAACCAATCTGACGGAAGAGTTTCGTCAAGAGTAGTCCATTCACCTATACCTGCTTCAAATCCTTCTTCATAAAAAACATCAATCTCACGATCAAGTCTCATTGAAGTTGCTTTTTCTACTTCTTGTGGGATTTTTACAGAATTGCTTGCTGCAAATAAGCTAAATGTAAAAGCCACAATAAGTAAACTAACTAATAATTTTTTCATCTTTCCTCCTAATTTTTTATTAGTTTTTATCTTTGGGAAATATAGTGTAATATTTCCTAATTGCTTTTCAAATCATTTTCATTAACATAATATCAAAAAATTATAAAAATACTTTTTCCTGTCAACGAAAATATATTTATCGCATAAATTATTCCAAGTTTCCTATGTAATTTACCAAATCTACTACACGACAAGAATATCCCCATTCATTATCATACCAGCTCAGTAATTTAACAAATTTACCATTCACCATTGTTACTTTTGAATCAAAAATTGAAGAGTGAGGATTTCCAATAATATCTGTAGAAACTAATGGTTCTTCAGAATATTCTAGAATTCCTTTGAATTTTGTTTCAGCAGCTTCCTTCACTTTCAGGTTAAGTTCTTCAACCGTAGTTTCTTTTTTTAAGACAATGGAAACATCAACGAGAGATCCATCTGCAGTAGGTACTCGAACTGCCATTCCATCAATTTTACCTAACAATTCAGGAATTACTTTACCTGTAGCAGAAGCTGCTCCGGTAGTTGTAGGAATTATATTTAAAGCTGCTGCTCTTGCTCTTCGCAAATCTGAATGAGGAGCATCTAAAAGTTTCTGATCACTTGTATATGAGTGTATAGTTGTCATTAATGCAGATTCAACCCCAAATTCATCAACAATTATTTTCATCAATGGAGCAAGACAATTTGTAGTACATGAAGCATTAGAAATAATCTTGTGCTCTTTTTGTAAAGTATCATCATTTACTCCAAGTACAATTGTGGCATCTACTTTATCTTTTGCTGGAGCAGAAATAATTACTTTTTTTGCACCGGCAGTAATATGTTTTTCGGCTTCTTTTTTTGAGCGGAAAAAACCGGTACATTCAATCACAAAATCTATATTAAGCTCTTTCCAAGGAAGTTTTTCCGGATCTCTTTCAGCAAAAATTTTGATTTTTTTGTCACCAACAATCAATTCATTATCAGTTACTGCTATCTTTTGTGAAAATTTTCCTTGAGCTGAGTCATATTTAAGAAGATGAGCCAGTGTTTGTGGGCTAGTAATATCATTAATAGCAACCACCTTCATATTTTCAAATTCCATCATTCTACGAAAGACGAGTCTTCCGATTCTACCAAATCCATTAATTGCAATATTCATAAATCTATCCTCCCTTAAATTAATATTGAGTTATTTGCACTACCTGTGATAATTACCAGTTCTTCTACTGCATTTTGCATAGCATCTTCACCTTTTACAATCCATTTTCGAGGATCAAAGCGTTTTTTATCTGGCATATAATTATCAACAGAAATATCATTTGGTCTTACTATTGAGTTTTTCTCTTTTTCCCAATAATTTTGAACTGCTGCTGCAATTTCCATTTGATATCGTGTATCTTTATTGATTTTCACTACACCATTTTGAATGGCTTTTTGTTGTTGTTCTGCTGTAAGCCCAGAAGCACCGTGCAATACAATTCCGGTTTCTACATTTTTGGAAATAAGTAATTCATCAATCTCTTTGATCAAATCAAGTTTCAGAACTACTTTTGAACCTTTTGTAACACCATGATTTGTTCCAACCGAAGCTGCAAAAAGATCTACATTTGTTTTTTGAACATATTCCAAAGCTTCATCCGGTCTTGTATAAAGTTCCGTATCTGATACTATTTCGTCTTCAGTACCTTTAATGTATCCAATTTCACCTTCCACAAGAACATTATTCTTATGAGCGATTTTAACAACTTCTGCTGAAATCCTGATATTTTCTTCAAAAGGTTCATGAGAAGCATCTATCATAACAGAAGAAACCAGTTTATTTTCAATGCAATATACAAGGAAATCAAAATAATTTGGAGTTGCATGATCTATATGTAAGCCAACTCCCGAGTTTTTATGTTGATTTGCTAATATTTTGATCATAGAAGAGATCAATTCAGCACCGACATTCATATCTTTGGTAAATCCTGCTGCATACTTCACAGCACCTGAACTCATCTGTAAAAGTCCATCTGATTTTTGAACTTCATATCCTTGAATCACACCACGAACAGCACAATCAAATACTACATTTGAAGCAATAATTCCAAACCGTTCTTTTTTTGCTTTTAGAAAAACCTCTTTAAGTTTATCACCATATAAAAACATAACATTCCTCCCTATTTTTTTACCTAAATTGAGCGATTTATTTTTTCATTATGCACTAAATTCTTTTGTAAAAGTGAGTTAGGAAAAAATCTTGAAAGACCTAATGGGTATTACTGCAATTTTTTCCAAATCATTTTGCTAAAAGAAGTTAACACCTAATTTCAAAATAAATTGCACAAATTAGGTTCTATTCTTTTTGATCTTCATTTTCAAGATTTTCAAAAGTTTTATTTTTCCCAAGTAACTCATTTTTCATATAAGTTGCAGATTCATGTAATTCACCTACGGGATATTTTTCTACAATTTCATCAAATATTTGAATTGCCTCTTCTTTTTCTTTAAGTTCTTCTGAAAGGATAAATCCCTTCATGAAAAGGGCTTTATAGTCATCTTTATCATTTTTATAGAATTTCATAACTTGTTCATAATAATAGATAGCATCACGAAATCGTCTTTTTTTCTGAGCTTCTTCTGCTTTTGTAAAATATTCTTTGGCTGTCAGTTTAATGATGAGTTTATCAGGATATTGCTTCACATGATATTTTTCTTTAAATTCATTTTTCAAACTTTCAAATAACTTTTTAGATTCATTTTTTTGTTTATCTCTTTTAATACTAACTTTTACATCATCAAATGGTTTCGGTTCAGCTACAATATCTTCTAGAATTCTAAAAAAGACATATTCATCTTTTGAATTTTTAAAAATTTTACTAAATTTATTCGGTTTTGTAGACCATACCATATTTGAATAAGTTTCATCTTTACCGATATTAGGAATGATGCCATTTTGATAGATATTTGCCAACATTCCGTTATTCTTTGAATCTGTACAGAATTCTTTGATCAAATCAGCAGTTTTAGTTGAATCTTTTTTTACTTTTTTTGCTTTTTTCAGAATTTTTTTAGCTGCTTTTTCATTATCAAAAACATATTGCTGAATTTTTCTAATAGCTTTGCTGCTGAAGGTTTTAATATTTTCATCATAATGTTTTTTTATTGCTTCATCACTAAGGTCAATTTCCTCAATTACCAATCTATTATAAGCTGTTCTAAGTAACATTGTTCTATGAATCTGGTCAAAATATTCTTTTTTACCTTCTTTTTTATCTAAACCGGTTTCTTTGGCTTTATAAGATAAAATTTTCGATTCTTTAGTTTTTTCTATGAAATTGAGAAACTCTTCCTTATCTTTAATCGGTACTTTACTGAATTTGGGGTGATCTTTAAATAAAGTAATAAATTCATTAATTGATAGATTAAGCTCAGGGATATTACTTGTGAATAAATAACCTTCTTTATTTGAATCAATCTGTTCAATATTTTCAAAATTGAATGAGTTGATTAATTCTTCATTATTTACAATCTTAAATTCCGTAACTGCATCTTGAACAAAAGCATCAATTATCAGCTTTTCTTTTTCAGGTTTCATCATTCTTTCGATTTGACCTTCAGCCTCTTGAAAAGGTTTATCTTTAAACTTATCCATATTATTTACAAAATAATTCTGTTTCTCTTTTTGTGTAAAATTTATTTTATCCGTTAAAATTTCTTGTCGCATATCTTTCGAAAGAACTGCTTCTATTTGATTTGATATTCTCACATTTACTTCTTTATCATCCGCTAATCCCATACTGATTGCTTCAAGATAAAAAAGTTCTTCAACACACATTTGGTCAAGTAGATCAATCTTTCCTTCCGGTGATTGAAACCTTGATTGATACATAGCTGGAATTGATTTTACTTTTTCGAGTAGCTCTTTTTTTGTGATCTCTCCACCATCATATTCAGCTAAAATGATTTCATTGTCTCCTTCATTAGCATATAAAATAGAAAAAGACATTAGAATTGCTAACAAAAACATTGCTAGACGATATTTTCCTATAAACATTCATAACTCCTTATAATATTATTCGCTTCACAAAAAAAAATTGACTTAATTAAAGTCAAGCAAATAAATGTCAAAATTCATACATTAAGAAATGTCATTAGTTCAAGCCTGTGCTTATCTTTTACTAAAATTTATGAAATGTATGATTGATAATTTAAGAATTAGTAGAACACTTAATTGATTTTCTTCTAAAAACGTTTAGATTATTTCAAATTGAGATGATAATATTTAATTAAATACGAGGATTATGTGGGAGTTTTTTCATTAGATTTGATAAAAATTAATTACTATGCTTTGGATAAGAAAAGCCTACTTACAGAGATGGTTGAATTTGTTGTAGAAAAAAAGATCGTAGAGGATGAAAAATCATTTCTAACAGCAGTTTTAGATAGAGAAAACCTGATGTCTACCGGTATTGGTAAAAATGTAGCAATTCCTCATGCCAGAGGTAACTTTGTGAAAGAATTAAAAATCGCAGTATATCTACTTGACAATGAACTGGACTACAATTCGATTGACGGAAAAATGGTGAAAATGGTATTCTTGATTTGTGTACCGGATACACTAAAAAATAGATATATGGAAGTATTGAGCGCAATATCAAATTTTTTAAGAGAGGATAAAAAAAGAGAAAACTTGTTAAACTCAAAATCAGTATCAGAAATATACGAAATACTAAAAGGAATTGAAATATGAAAAAAATTATTTTCATTTTGGCTGTGTTTACAGCTTTTAGCTTAAGTGCAGTTAATGATAATGCCGGTACAAGTGGCTTTACTTTTTTTAAAACAACTTTTTATGCGAGAGCTGCTGCGATGGCAAATGCTTATTCTGCTGTATCAGGAGATGTAAACTCTGTTTTTTACAATCCTGCCGGATTAGCAAAATTAGATGGAAAATCGGTTTCTACAACTTATATGAATTATTTTGATGGTATTAACTGTGGCTCAGTTGCTTATGGATTTAAATACAATAATAGGTTTAATCTCGCTGTTTTCTCTCAATTTTTAACAGCAAAAGAAGATCGCACTTTAGTAGATGAATATGGAAATTATACAGGAACTGATGGAACTTTTGGAATGTCCGATCTATTAGTTGGAATAAATTTTTCTACAGCTTTTCATCAGACTGTTGATTTTGGAGCAAATATCAAATACCTTCAGGAATCTTTAGATTCAAATACTGCTTCGGCAATTGCTTTGGATTTAGCTTTGATCCATCAAACTGTGAACAAAAATCTTAAAATTGGTATTGCTTTAAAGAATTTAGGCAAACAAATATCCTACTATACAGATGATAAATATAAAGAAAATTTACCCAAGATGGCTGTTGTCGGCTTTAATTATACTTTTTCACAGAAATTCATAGCAAATCTTGATATTACAAAACCTTTTGAAAATGATATTCATTCCGGTTTAGGAGTTGAATATACTTATAATGATTTTATGAAACTAAGAACAGGCTATAAAACCGAAGCTTCAAATTGGCGTTCCGGTGGAAATCTTGAAATCCTTTCAGGACTCTCAGCAGGATTTGGAATAAATTGGAATTCTATTGATTTTGATTATGCAGTTGCTTCTTATGGTGACTTGGGAATTGTAAATCAATTGAGTTTGGGTTATAGATTTTAATAAACACCGGATTTTACTTTTTATTTGACAGAATTTTTGCAAATAAAGTTTATGAAATTTGGTAAAAAATAAAAAATATATGGAGGAAATTATGAAGAAAAAAATTGGGATTTTATTTAGTTTAATTTTAGTAACAAGTTTTGCATTTTCTGCGACTCATTTCGTGGAAAGTTTTGAAAATCCAGATGCATGGAGTGGCTATACTACTGGAACCGTAACCTTTGATAGCGGTGCTTGGGATTTCATCTCAGTTTATCCTGAAGGTTCTGGTGATTCTTATGATGGAAGTAAAGCTTGTCGAATTAATGATGATGTAGCAGGTGCTTCAATCACTGCACCAGCAGTAAACACTGTGGGGACAGTATCTTTTTATTACCACAGACCATATAGCGGAAGTGGTACTTTTGATTTCCAGATATCGGTTGATGGTGGTGCTTATACAACTTTAGCTTCTGTTGATTATTCAGATATTACTTCACCAACATACTATTCTTATGATGTTAATAATGCAGGAAATAATATTCGTGTTCGTATACAAAACGATGATCATACTGCACATTTAACAATTGATTATGTTACTGTTAATGATTATGATGCAGGTAGTAATTCCGCACCATCTATAATCCAAATAGAAACAGATCCAAGTTATCCTGGATCTTCCGATACAGTAAATGTTACTGCAAACATAACCGATAGTGATGGTTCGATCACCTCAGCTTCCTTATTTTGGGGAACTGTTTCCGGAAGTTTAACCAATGAAATAACTATGAGTGAAACAGCTACCACCGATGTTTATCAAACAGATTCAGTTATACCTGATCATAGTGAAGGAACCGTTATTTATTATGAAATACAAGCTACTGATGATGAACCAGAAACAACGACATCTCCCGAAAAAGATTATACCGTTGCTACAGATGTAACCATTTATGATATTCAATACACAGTAGATCCTTCTGGGGATTCACCATATTTGGATCAAGTAGTTTCAACAGATGGTATTGTTACGGCAATTATGGGAAACTATTTTGTTATTCAAGATGCGACAGGAGCATGGAATGGTATTTGGATAAATTCATCTGAAATTGTAAGTACTGGAGATAATATTACGGTAAATGGTCCGGTTGTAGAAAACTATGATAATACTGAAATTAACAATCCTTATGTTTCAGTTAATTCTAGTGGTAATCCTCTTCCCAGTGTAACCAGCATTTCTACAGCGGATGTAAATTCAGAGAATTATGAAGGTGTCTTGATTTCCGTCAGCAACGCAGAATGTACCAGCACTCCTAATACATATGGAGAATGGGAAATTGATGATGGTGTAGTAAGAACTCCATGCGTTGTTGATGATCTTGGTTATGTTTTTGATCCGACATTAGGAAATTTTTACGATGTGACAGGTCCTGTAATTTATAGTTATGGAGATTTTAAGGTTGAACCTAGAGATGCAACTGATATTGTCCAACAAGGTGATACAAACCCGCCAACAATTAGCAGCATATCAGTTATTGACGAGAATACTATTGAAGTTAATTTCAGTGAAGATGTAGAAGAAATTACTGCTGAAACAACTACAAATTATACAATCGCTGATCGTGTTGTAACTGTAACTGGAGCTGTTCTTGATGGAGTTAATGCAACCCATGTAACATTGACTGTTTCAGGGATGATTTATGGGGATTATACTTTATTAGCAGTTGGCGTAGAAGATTTAAGTGCTAATCCATCTAATGATAGTGAGAACTTCTCCTATACAGAACCATTTACAGGCGATATAATAATCAATGAAGTAGATGCTGACCAAACAGGAACAGATACCGGAGAATTCATTGAATTATATGACGGTGGTGTTGGGAATACAGTTCTTGATGGATTAGTTGTTGTTTTATTCAATGGTTCTGATGATCAATCATACAATGATGCAATAGATTTGGATGGATATACAACTGATGTAAATGGTTATTTTGTTATTGGTAGCAGTACTGTTCCCAATGTAGATTTAGTAGCTTTTGTTGAAAATGGTATTCAAAATGGTGCTGATGCTGTAGCTCTCTATCTGGGAAATGCTACAGATTTTCCAAATGATACTCCTATAACAACAGACAATCTTATTGATGCGATAGTTTATGATACAAGTGACGGAGATGATGCAGCTTTGTTAGTTTTACTTAATTCAGGACAACCTCAAGTAGATGAGAATGGGAATGGCTTAAAGGATACTGAATCAAATCAGCGTATTCCAAATGGTTCTGGTGGAGCAAGAAATACAGATACTTATGCACAGGCAATCCCAACTCCGGGAGCTGAAAATCAAGCTGGAACTCTTGATGCTCCAACAAATGTTCAAATCTCCCACGATGGAACAAATGTAAGTATCACTTGGGATACTGTAACTGGTGCAAATAGCTATTATATTTATGAAGGAAGTGTTCCTGATGTGGATACAACTCCAGGTTCTCATATTGAACAAACCGGTTTGAATTCATACTCAGAAACTGTTTTTTCAGCAATGAAATTCTACAAAATAACTTCTTCCGCTGATATGCCACCAGAATAAACTTAACTATATAAAACATAAAAAGGCAGGATAAAAATCCTGCCTTTTTTTATGGAGGAGAAATGAAAAAATATTTAATTATTCTATCAATAATTTTTATGAGATTATTATTCGCTGATACAAATTTTAAAGTAATGTCTTACAACACCTTGAACTTTGACGGAACGGATAGATTAACCTATTTTGAAACAATTTTGTCGGAAGTACAGCCGGATATACTTATCACCCAAGAAATCAAAACCGAATCAGCAGCAAATGAAATACTAACCATTCTAAATGGTAATTATGCTCGGGCAAATTTTGTAAATGACGGTGATTTGAATAATATGCTTTTTTACAAAACTTCCATAGCTTCCTTGGTCTCGCAAGATGTGATAAACACTTCTCCAAGAGATATTTCTGAATATCAAATGCTGATAGACGGAAATTCGATTCGATTTTACAGTTGTCACCTAAAAGCTTCTGAAGGTACAACTTATGAAGCAGAACGTTTAGTGGCAGTAACTGCTCTGAGAAATTACCTAAATGGTCTTCCAGCAGGAACAGAGTTCATCATTGTAGGAGATATGAACTTCTACACAAGTTCGGAAGATGGTTATGAAAAATTCATCGCAAATGAAACTAATAATATCGGAAGAGCTGAAGATCTTTGCACAGAAGTGGGAAGTTGGCATAATAGTTCTTATTATTCAAATGTTCATACTCAATCAACTCGAGTAGAATCATTTGGAGGAGGAGCTACCGGAGGTCTTGACGATAAATTTGATTTTATTTTTGGGAATTATGGAATTAACAATGGTTCAGGAATTGAATATAATACCAATAGTTTCACTTCTTACGGAAATGATGGAGATCATTTTAATCTTTCCATAAATGCCGGGACTAATTCTGCTGTTTCGTCAAGTGTTGCCGATGCTCTCTATTATGCTTCCGATCATTTGCCTGTTTGTGCTGATTTTGTAAGTCTTAGCGAAACTCAAACTTATTTGATAATTTCGGAATATATAGAAGGAAGCAGCTATAACAAAGCAATAGAAATTTATAATGGAACAGGCTCAGTAGTTGATCTTTCCGCTTATAGTTTGGAAAAAGATTTGAATGGAGATGATTCGTGGGGAAACACATACAATTTCAGTGGAATTCTATCCAATGATGATGTTTTTGTTTTGGCACATTCAAGTGCTGACCAAGCTATTTTAGATGTTGCAGATGTTCTGAATAATGGTGTAATCAACTTTGACGGAGATGACCAAGTAAGATTATTGAAATATGGTATCGAAATTGATCGAATCGGAATTTCAGGAGACATTGATTTTGCCAAAGATGTTACTTATGTGCGAAATTCTGATATTACAAATCCTCAAAGCGGAGAACAAGATCCGCGTTCAAACGGAGAATGGACTGGATATCCTCAAGATACTTTTGATTATTTAGGATCACATACAATAGGAGGAAATCAGCTTCCTATTATTTCTAATGTTGTACGAACTCCAGCTGGAGATGTTGAAGGCAGCGATATAGTTTCAATTTCCGCCGATATTACAGATGCTGATGGAACTCTCAGTTTAGTTGAATTACATTGGGGAATTGCTTCGGGAAGCCTTGTAAATACAATTATAATGTCAATTGGAGTTGGAGATACATACACTACAATTTCTGATATTCCAGCTCAAACTGTTGGAATCACAGTATATTATGAAGTTTATACAGAAGATAATATTCCGGAAAGTGCAACTTCTGATGAATATAATTATACTGTTGTGGAAGCGGCTTCTACAACTCTTCCTTATGTTGAGCCATTTGATGCAGACTTAGGTATTTGCTATACAAAAAGTGTATCCGGTGATACTAAAGATTGGCATTGGAATTCCAGTGGAGATGCCAAAATGAATGGTTACAATTCAGGAGATACAGAAGAAGATTGGCTTATTCTTCCAGCAATAGACTTTGATAGTTATACAGATGAAGTAATGACATTTGATTCTTGGTATCGTTTTGGTTTTGAAGATATTAATAATTTTTTGAAACTTTTTTATTCTACAGATTATTCTGGTTTAGGTGATCCAACCAGTTCTACTTGGGCAGAATTGAGCTTTGTACAACCGACAACAGATCAGGTTTGGGAAACATCAGGCAATATTGATCTCTCAATAATTTCAGGTACTTCTGTTTATGTCGCCTTTGAATATCATTATGAGGTAGGAAGTTACAGATGGTGGGAAATTGATAATATTTCAATTACAGGAATTGCTGGTGGAACTCTTAATGCTTCAATAAATGTAATAATAGAGCACAATGGAACAACTGTAAATATTTCTTGGGAAGAAGTTGTAGGAGCAAATAGTTATTACATTTATGGCGGAAGTAATCCAAACGTGGATTCAACTTCGGGAACTCATATTGGTCATGTTGAAACTAATTCTTGGTCGGTAACTGTTTCTTCATCTATGAAATTTTACCAGATAACATCTTCTGATGATTTGCCATCCGTGCGTAATTAAAATCCACTAAATTCTCGCAAAGGCACAGAGACGCAAAGAATTAAAGAATTCAGAAAAAATATAAGCCACGAATTTACGAATAAGAAATATTAGTGAATTCGTGGCAAAAATCAGTTTGTTTTGTAAGTTGTTCGTTTTTAACTTCGATTTATTTTGTAATGAACATCATCGAATAAAAGTATCTTGCATAAAAACATTCTGCATAAAGAAAAGAGCAATATAAGAAATTATTGCTGAAGCAATAGGAGTAGCTACCCATCCAATACTGATTCTACCAAGAATTCTAAAATTCATGTTTCTTCCTCCCTTTGCGAGACTAATTCCCATTACAGATCCAACTACAGCTTGTGAACTGGATACAGGAACAAGAGGAAAAGAAGGCAAACCATATGAAGTAAGAAGATGTTTCAATCCCTGAGAAGCAAAAAGAAATAAAACTATTGAACTTGCTAAAACAACCACAAAAGCAGCAATAGGAGATAATTTAAAGATGCCAGAACCTACAGTCATCATTACTTTTTTAGAATATGTGAAAACCCCTATAGCAATGGCAATTCCACCGAGAAAGAAAAGTTGTTGAATTGAAGAGATGTGAATTAGGTCACTGATTACAATATTCTGAAAAGGTGAAGATTTAATGAAAACACCCATCACATTACCAATATTATTTGCTCCTAAACTATAAGAACCAAATGCTCCCACTATCAAAAGTGCGATACGTGTCATTGAATCTAATCTTAATAGATGTATTTTTGAATTTTCTACAAATCTTTTTACTAAATGAAACAAGACAAAGGCTAATGCTGCTGCTATAATAGGTGAAAATACCCAAGTTCCTACTATTTTGGTGAGCGAACCATATCCGGTTGCTGTTTTTGCAAAAAAATTCCATCCAATGATAGCTCCAACTACAGCTTGTGAAGTAGAAACAGGAAGTCCGGCTTTTGTCATCCAAAGAACAGTGATAGCAGCTGCAAGAGCCACAATAAATGCTCCGGCTAAAGTATCAATAGCTCCCAATTTTCCTAAAGTATGAGAAGCACCGGCTCCACTTATGACTGCTCCAATAATCAAAAATACACTACAAATTATCGCTGCGTTCTTAAAGCTTATCATTTTTGTTCCAACAGCAGTACCAAAGATATTAGCAGCATCATTTGCTCCTAATGACCACCCTAAAAACAATCCACTTGATAAAAAAAATAAAATTTGTATCATAAATACAGCCTATGAAAATCTCTTAGATTCTTCTTTTTATTGCATAAATTGACAAACGTTCTGCCACGGATTCTGCTACATCAGAAACCAATGCGATCTTTTCTACAAAATATTTTGTATGTAATTTTTTACTAAATCGTGGAATTTTATCAGTTTGAAATATCTTTCGCTTTATACTTTCTTCGATATTATCAGCTTCATGCTCAAAAAAAAGAACTTGATTCACATGTTCATCTACGCTATTTATTTCTCTAAAGAAAGCTTTGACAGCCATTATCAATTCATCAACTGCTTTATAAGAAAACTCAGCAAGCTCAATAAAATTCTCCCTCAGAAAATCAGGAATTAATGGAGTTTCTATTGATAACTGTTCAAGGATTTTTTCTGCAGTATCAACTACTCCATCAAGAGTTTCAAGAAGTCCCAACACATCACCTCTTGAATCTGGAATTAACATATATCTATAAAGTTTATGTTTAATATCTCTGCGCATATCATCGGCTTCTGTTTCCAGAATTGAGATTCTTTGACATTCCAGCTCAAATTTTTCTATGTCATTATTCATATATGCTTTTATACCATTATAGAATATCAAACCGGAATTGCTCACGTTTTCAATATAGCAATCAATATTTTTTACAAGTTCTTTTGTTTTGTTGTTAAATATTTTAGTCATTTCCAAACCTAATGTTCATATTTCAAGTGACTGTAGTTCTATAATGGATAAATTTTAGAAAGTAAAGAGACACTATGAAATAAAGAATAATTCAAAATATTATTTAAAGAACTTACTACAGAATTACCATCTGATTTGAAAGCTATCATGCCAAGTATAAAAATTACAGCAAGAATTATTAAAATGATTAGAGTTAGCATAAAACGATTCCAACTCTTGTTTGTCATAGTTCTGCTGAATTTTTTACTCTCGATTTGTGAATGATTTGAATTGATTTTACTGATAATTTCATCATAATCAATTTTGTCTTTTGATTTCATATTAAACTCCTATTTAACGGTTATTTATAATAATATAGATTTTTTCTCTTATTTAAAAAATATTTTTCCCTTCAACACTTCCGAAATAGTATAAAGCGAACCGGAAATAACAATAACTTCATTCTTTGAAACTTCCTTTAGAGCAGAATTTACCGCATCCATTATATTAGCAAAAGTTTGATAATTATCTGTATATTTTTGCACTATTAGTTTCTGTTCATCAATCTCTGCTGCCCGAGCAGAATTATTTTTAGTTATGTAAATCTTACAATTAAGTGAACATATTTTTTTGATAATTATATCAAGTTTCTTATCACGCAGGATAGCGAGAATAAAATGTATTTTCTTTTGAGGAAAAAGCATTGCAATATTATCTACTAATGATTTCATCCCTTCTTCGTTATGTGCTCCATCAATGATCACTAAAGGATTCCTGCTGATAATCTGCATTCTTCCTAACCAAAATACGTCTTTCAAGTCTTTTCTTACTTTATCTAAGTCCATCTTTCGAGAAGTTTTTTTCATAAAGTGTGAGAAAGAAGTCAGTGCAACCGCTGCATTATATGCTTGATGAGAACCAATTAAATTTGTGCTAACCTGAGATAGACTGAAATCATCGGAAAGATAATCAAAAGTAGTGCTGTTTTCATCTGTTGTGATGTTGTCTATTTGAAAATCTTTCCCGTATTCATAAAGCTGAGCATTCTTTTGTTCAGCAACTTGTTTAATGATTTCCGAAAGTTTTTTAGGAATTTTTCCCAATACCAGCGGAGTGTTTTGTTTGATAATTCCGGCTTTTTCAAAAGCTATTTTCTCAACACTATCACCGAGGCTCTTGGGATGATCATAAGAAATACTCGTAATTGCTGTCACAGTTGATTTAAAGGGATTTGTTCCATCTAAGCGACCACCCAAGCCAACTTCAAAGATAGAGAGATCAACTTGATGTTTGTGGAACAGATAAAAAGCCATTGATGTAGTAATTTCAAAAAAAGAAGCTTCATTATCTTCAAATACTTGTTGCCACTTTTGAAAAGTATTCATCAATTCAGAATCAGAGATATTTTTCCTATTAAAACGAATTCGTTCATTATAATCCACGAGATGAGGAGAAGTATTTAAACCTGTTTTAATGTCGTGAGCGAGAGCAAGTGCTTCTATCATCGCTGCCGTAGAGCCTTTTCCATTCGTTCCGGCAATATGAATACCTTGCAATTTCAGGTGAGGACTATCCATACTTTTCAAAATAGAAAGCATTCTTTCCAAACCCAGTTTGACGTTCCCTGAATTACGTTGGTAGATAGAATCTAAAAAATATTTGAAGTTCATAGTATAAAAAAACCTTCAAGCTATAAAAACTTGAAGGCAATTCATTAACAAAATAGTGTTTATTGTCTCAAACTTTCTGGTAATTTATGATCAGGAAACTCATCTTCGTGCTGACATCGTACTGTGATTTTTCCGGTTTCATAATCTCCTTCTATGAGATATTTATCGTCCGGTTTTCCCGCTTTACAGGTGTAGTTTCTTTTCAAATAGCCTGTTCTTACCAAGTCTTTTTGATCACCGATAAAATCTTCATTGTGCTCTTCCATATATAGTTTGATAGCATTGTAAATAATCTTCATATTTTTGACACATTCATCAGCATTTTGTTTCTTATTAATATCAAAAAACTGCGGTAACGCTAAAATAAAGAATAAAGCAATTAAAGCAAGAACAGTAATAACTTTATAGATACTGAATTTTTTCATCATCACTCCTTCTGGAAATTTTTATCTAAAAACTTAAGAATTTGAAATATCGTCAAGCTTTTTGTTTCAAGTAAGGAAAAAAGAGGAATTGATACATAAAATTTGCAATATTTCTATTTCTACTTGACTAATTATATTTCATTTCTGATTTCTTCCTCAAAAAATAAAGTTGGAGGAATTATGTCAAAAAAAATTCTCGTTGCTACGGAAAAACCCTTTGCAAAACAAGCAGTTGTAGAGATTAGTGAGATCATCAAAAAAATAGGTTATGAATTAACTCTGTTAGAATCCTACAAGGATAAACAGGAATTGCTTGATGCAGTGAAAAACGCTGAGGCGATGATCATCAGAAGTGATAAGATCACCGAAGAAGTGATTGCTGAAATGGAAGAAATGAAAGTAATCGTACGGGCTGGAGCTGGTTATGACAATATTGATCTCAAAGCAGCAACTGCCAAAAACATTGTGGCGATGAATACTCCCGGACAAAACTCTAATGCTGTTGCAGAATTAGCAATCGGGATGATGATCTATTTGGCGAGAGGACAATTCAATGGCAAAGCAGGATCAGAGCTTCTCGGAAAGACAATTGGGATTCACGCCTATGGAAACGTGGGACGAAATGTTGCCAGAATTGCACACGGATTCGGGATGAAAGTGGTTGCTTTCGATCCTTATGTTGCCAAAGAAGTTATTGAAAAAGATGGCGTTACTCCACTCGATACAGTGGAAGAAATGTATGAAACTTGTGATTATATTTCATTGCATCTACCTTCGATTCCAGCTACTCAACGCTTTGTAAATTATAAATTGATCAAAATTATGAAAAAAGGTGCTGCTATCATTAATACAGCTCGCAAGGAAGTGGTTTGCGAAGACGGCTTGAGTATGATCTTTAGCGAAAGAGACGACCTTAAATATGCTTCCGATGTTGCTCCGGTAACAAAGGATGAATTGATTGAAAAATTCGGCAACAGAGTGTATTTTACACCTAAGAAAATGGGTGCACAAACTCTGGAAGCTAATATCAATGCTGGTGTTGCTGCGATTCAACAGATTATTAATTATTTTGAAAAGAACGATACTACTTTCCAAGTTAATAAGTGAATTTGATGAATAGTTATGATGAGTTGTTTTTTATATTTAGAACTCATCCTGCTGTCCTTCTCTTAAATCTAAGAGAAGGTACATAAGAGAGCGCCAAGCTAAGCTGATACAATCAAGTTGGACAATCCAACCCAGACA
>JAIORE010000048.1 GCA_021108315.1 Candidatus Cloacimonadota bacterium | reverse complement strand
TTTTTCTCAATGAACTCATCCTGCTGTCCTTCTCTTAATTTCAAGAGAAGGAACAAAAGAAAAGCAAGAAGAAAAAAACTGAAGTCATCCCTCGCCCTTCACTTAAATCTATATTTTAGTGCAGGGAGAGGGACTGAGGGTGAGTTTGAAAATTGGATTTGAAGTGAGAAATGTTAATTTATAATTTAAAATTTAGAATTCAGAATTTACTGATGTTCTCTGTTGTTAATCTTTTGTTAGTCTTGTTTGTTTTGTTCGTTGCTAAAAAATTTAAATATCTAAATCGGAAAAAATTATGAAAAATCTTATCCCACATTTTATTTCAGAACAATTTGAAAAACAGTGTTTTGAAGGAAATTTTCAAGCTGTTACAATGTTTATAGACATCTCCGGTTTTACTGCAATGACCCAAGCCTTGATGAAAAATGGAAAAGAAGGTGCTGAAATATTAACGGAAGTAATAAACCGAGTTTTCACTCCTTCGATTGATGCAATATACAAGTATAACGGATTTATTTCAACTTTTGCAGGTGATGCTTTTACAGCAATTTTCCCAACTGAAAAAACTTCAGTTCTCAGTGCTTTTTCTTCTGCTCTTGAAATAAATAAAATCTTTGAAAAAATCCGTTTACAAAAAACTAAATTCGGCAATTTTCAATTAACGGTAAAAATTGGTTTATCAGTTGGAAAAGTTGATTGGAAGATTATCCGAAGTAAGAAACAAAATTCATACTATTTCAGAGGAAAGGCAATAAATAATTGTGCATATTCCGAACATAATTGTGAACAAAACGAAATCATTTTCGATAAGAATTTTTACCACGAAATACACAAAAAACACGATAAAGATATTGAATTTTCAAAAAAAACTGATGAATTCTATATTCTAAATAAATTAAATAAAACCGTTTCAACAAACTTACCAGAGCACTTTGAAACAAAAGCTGATTCATCAAATTCCATTCAAGAACACTTCATTCCAAAATCTATTATTAATTTGAAGACAAGAGGTGAATTCAGGGAAATCATCTCCTGTTTTATCTCTTTTACAGAAACTTCAAATTTCGAGAAACGCATTTCAAAAATAATTGAATTAACAGATCAATTCGGTGGATATTTCAATAAAATTGATTTTGGAGACAAAGGCGGAGTAATTCTTGTTTTGTTTGGTGCTCCCACCGGAAAAGAAAAATTATTTAAAAGAGCTTGTGATTTCGCTTTGGCAATCAGAAATTTAAATTTTGAAGACTTTAAAACCCGTATCGGTTTAACCTTCGGAACTGCTTTTGCCGGCTTCGTGGGAAGCGAAAAACGAGATGAATACACTGCTTTGGGAATGACGGTAAATCTTTCTGCAAGATATATAATGAAAGCCGAGTGGAATGAAATTTTTGTAGATAGATATATTTTTCCGCAAACAAAAAATAATTTCAAAATTGATTATATTTCCGATATCAAATTCAAAGGATTTATTGAAAAAATACCGGTTTACAAATTAATCAATAAGAAAGAAACAATTCAAAAATCCCCATATCAAGGAAAACTTGTTGGACGTGAGAAAGAATCACAAAGATTAGGAGAAATAATTCAACCGATTTATGATGGAAAATTCGGTGGAATAGTTTATGTTGATGGAATTGCCGGAATTGGTAAAAGCAGACTTGTTAATGAGTTAAAGGAGAAAGGGGAAAGGAGAAATGGAAAAGAAGAAAAAGTAAAGATTAATTGGTTCTATATGCCTTGTGATGAAATTCTACGAAAAAGTTTTAATCCAATTATTAATTTTTTCAACGGATATTTTGAACAATCAAAGAGTAATTCAAACAAAGCAAATAAACTCAATTTTGAAAAGAAACTGAACAACCTTATTAAGAAAACAGAAAGTAGTAAAATAAAAAATGAGTTATTTAGAACAAAATCAATAATTGGAGTATTGGTAAATCTTTATTGGAAAAACTCTCTTTATGAACAACTTGATGCAAAAGGCAAATATGAAAATACACTTTACTCTGTTAAAAATTTTATCAAAGCTGAAAGTTTACAAAAACCTGTCATAATTGAGTTAGAAGACGGACATTGGATTGATCCAGACACAAAAAAAATATTGAAAATATTAACTACAAATGTTCAAAGTTTTCCGTTTATGATAATTTCCGCTTGTAGATTTAGAGATGACGGAACTGAATTTGATTTTGGATTAACAGGAGTTGAAAGCAAACGAATTAATCTTGAATATTTATCAAAAGATGGTTCAAAACAACTCATCTTAGAAAAACTTGAAAATCTTCGAGTCGTAAGGACACAGGACGATAACTCGAACAAGAAAGACGAAAAATATCAAAAAGTTAAAACACATAATAAACTCGACTCAACGCTCCTTTCGAATCGAAATGTGAAATCAATCCAAACACCTTCAATCCCCTCAAACACTATAAATCTTATCTATAAAAAATCTGAAGGTAATCCATTTTTTATCGAACAAATAATTTTATACTTTCGAGAAAACCGATTATTTGATGATGAATTCAATATAAAAACTGAAAAATTTAAAATTCCTTCAAACATAAATGCAATTATTATTGCTCGAATTGATCGTCTAAAAATGGAACTGAAAGAAGTTATAAAAATCGCCTCAGTTCTTGGTCGGGAATTTTCGATTAATATCCTCTCTAAAATGCTAATGAAACATCCGATTGGAGAACAACTTCTCGAAGGAGAAAAAGAAGTAATCTGGGAAGCTTTAACAGAATTGAAGTACATCTTTAAACACGCTTTAATTCGTGAAGCTGTATATGAAATGCAATTAAAGAAAGAGTTACGAAAACTCCACAAACTCGCAGCAGAAGTGATTGAAGAAAATTTTAAAGACGAAATTGAATCATATTATCAGGAATTGGTAAACCATTTTGAAAAAGCAGAAATTTCAGAAAAAATTATGGAATATTTGGAAAAAGCCGGCGATTATGCGAAAGAAAATTATGAAAATGAAAATGCAATCAATTTTTATAATCGTTTACTCCAAAATTCTAATATCAAATTCCCAATTTCCAAACGTGTTGATACAATCCTCAAAAAAGGTGATATTCTTAAACTAATTGGCAAATGGAAAGAAGCGGAAAAAATGTTTAGAAAAGCTCTCAGATTATCAGAAGAAATTGAAGACAAGAAAAGAATTGCATATTCTAATGGCTCCATAGGTTGGCAACTTCAATTGCAAGGCGATTATGAAAAAGCGAGAGAATATTTTGAGAAGCAATTAAAAATAAGTGAAAAGCTCGGAAATAAAAAAGAAATTTCAAAAGCAATTGGAAATATTGGAATTGTTTTTTCTAATCAAGGCAAATATACAAAAGCAATTGAGTGTTATGAGAAACAGTTAAAAATCGGTGAAGAACTTAGGAGTAAAAAAGAAATTTCAAAAGCAGTTGGAAATATGGGCATTGTTTTTTCTAATCAAGGTAATTATCCAAAAGCGATTAAGTGTTTTGAAAAGCAATATGAAATTAGTGAAGAACTAAAAAACAAAGGCGGAATTTCAAAAGCAATTGGTAATATGGGAATTGTTTATTGGAGACAATGTAATTATCCCAAAGCGATTGAATATTATAAAAAACAATTAAAAATTAGTGAAGAACTTGGAAATATTAGAGGAATTTCAATAGCTGTTGGAAATATGGGATCTGTTTATAGAAATCAAAGTAATTATTCAAAAGCAACTGAATGTTATGAGAAACAATTAAAAATCTGCGAAGAACTCGGAGATAAAAGCGGAATTTCTATAGCAGTTGGAAATATGGGATATATTTTTACTGGTCAAAGCAAATATTCAAAAGCGATGGAATGTTATGAGAAGAATTTGGAAATTTGTGAAAAACTCGGAAATGAAAGAGGAATATCAATAGCAGTTGGAAATATGGGAATTGTTTTTTGGAGACAAGGTAATCTCACAAAGGCAATGGAGTGTTACAAAAAGAAATTTATAATTTGTGAAAAACTTGAAGATAAAAGAGGAATTTCAAACGCAATTGGGAATATGGGAATCATCTATAGAAATCAAGGAAATTATGACAAAGCTGTAGAATGTTATGAGAAACAACTAAAAATAGCTGAAGAACTGGGTGATAAAAGCGGAATTTCCATAGCTGTTGGAAATATGGGATTTGTCTTTTCTAATCAGGGTATTTATTCAAAAGCAATGGAGTGTTACAAAAAAAAACTAAAAATCTGTGAAGCACTAGAAGATAAAAAAGGAATTTCAACTGCAATTGGAAATATGGGATCTATCTATCAAATTCGAGAAAAGTATGAAAAAGCACTTAAATTTTATGAGAAAGCTTTTTCAATTGCAAAAGAATATAAGCAAAAATGGTTACTACCTCATTGGTTATCTGGAAAATCTGAGATCTTGTATAGAATGGGAAAGATTGAGGATGCAAAAGAAAATAACGAGGAATGTTTAAGAATTGCCAAAGAACTAAAAAATCAAGAACATATTTTCAAGAGTAAAGTACGCAAAGCAAAGATAGAATTTAAGATAATAATGAATTATGAATCGGAAACCGAAACAAAGTTAATCTCAAAGAAATCAGTTAGTAATTGTATTGAATCATTGGAAAAGATTTTACAGGAAACAAAGGAAAAAGAAAATATCGCTACACTTAATTATGAATTATGGAAAATTACTAAAGAATTTAGAATTAAAAATGAGAAATTAGTTCCGAAAGCATTCGGAATAAATAAAAAAAAATATAGAGAAACTGCTTTGGTGATTTATCGCAAACTTTATAAGAAGACACCACAAATTGAGTATAAGAATAGGATTGAAGAATTGGAGAAAGAAGAGGAAACCACGAATTAACTCGAATTTACACGAAAAAAGAAAAAGAAAAATATTTACCGCAAAGTCGCTAAGAACGCAAAACATTTATAATTCATAATTTAAAATTTAGAATTTACTTAAGTTCTCTGTAGTAAAAACTTTTTTGTTCGTATTGTTTGTTTTGTTCGTTGCTAATAAAATAATTCGTGTTAATTGGTGGTTTCAAATCAAGGAAATAAAATGAAAAAAATATATCGAGTTTATGCTATGTTTTCCGGTGGATTGGATAGTATTTTGAGTGTGATTTATATGAAGAAATTAGGTTATGAAGTTATTCCTATTTTTTTTAAGACTCCTTTTTTCACTCCCGAAAATGCTCAAAAAGCTGCTGATGAAAATGGATTTGAGCTCACTGTAATTGATATTACCAAACAACATATTGAAATGATGAAAGCTCCCCGTTATGGTTTTGGAAAAAATATGAATCCGTGCATTGATTGTCACGGATTGATGTTCAGAGAATTATCAAAATTGATGGAAGAAAATAAAATAGATTTCTTAATTTCCGGTGAAATTTTAGGGCAAAGACCAATGTCACAGCGTAAAGATGCTTTGAATTCAGTTGCAAAATTGAGTAGTGTAAAAGATTTAATTATTCGACCATTATGCCAGAAATTGCTTGTAGATACAAAACCAATTCGGGAAGGTTGGGTCAAAAAAGAGGAAATGCTTGATATTCAAGGTCGGGGAAGATATAGACAGATTGCTTTGGCAAAAGAATATGGTATAAAAAGTTTTTCAAACCCGGGTGGCGGATGCGTTCTTACGGATATTCAATATTCAATAAAACTGAAAGACCTTGTTGAACATAATATGTTTGAAGAAAAATATATCAAATTTCTAAGAATCGGACGTCATTTTCGCCTAAGTGATAATGTGAAAATGATTATTGGCAGAAATAGTGATGATAATGAAAAATTAAGTAAATTGATTACTGATGAAATTATTTTTAAACATCTTGAAATTCCGGGTCCATTGGCAATTATCAATTCAAAGCACAAGCTTCAAAAAAATGAAATTGAATTGGTAGCATCTCTTTTACTTCGTTATCATCAAAAAATAGAAAATGAAGCTATAGTTCATTTCGGAGAAAATCATAAATTAGAAAATAGCATTCAAGTTACCAAAATGCCCAGAGAAGAAGTTAAGAAATATCAGCTATAGGGTAAAGATTTAGCAACGAACGTAACGGATAAGACGAACAAAGGATAATCAAAGAAAACATTTGCCACAGACTTTCACAGACAAGACAAAGAAAAAAGACTTTAACCACAGAGAACACCCCGATACAGTCATTCTTCCTTACGGGGCAGGCAGAGAGCACAGAGTAAAAAAAGAGAAGAAAGGAAAAAAACTATGATTAAATATAAAAAATTTGTATTCTTACCTGAATATGGGACGAATACTTATCTCATTTGGGAAACCGAATCCAAAGAAGCTATGTTAGTTGATATGGCAGCTCCATCAAACAAAATATTTAACGAGTTAAAAGATTTGAATCTGAAATACTTGATCAATACACACGGTCACGCAGATCATATTGGTGGAAATAAATTCGTAAAAAGCAATTTTAAGGTAAAACTGATGATTCATCAAAATGATGTTGGAATGCTTTCTGATGCGCGACAAAACCTGAGTTCATATATGGGAGCAGGAATAACTTCTCCTCCGGCAGATATCATAGTAAGTGATGGAGAAATTTTTAAACTTGGGAATTCTGAATTTAAGATCATTCACACTCCCGGACATACGAAAGGTGGAATTTGTTTGCTTTTTGATAAGATTATAGTAACCGGCGATACACTTTTCCAAGAAAGTATCGGCAGAACAGATTTTCCCGGAGGAAGTTTCACAGAAATAAAGAATTCGATTCAAAAAAAATTATTTATACTTGATGAAAAACTCGTTGTTTTACCCGGACATAATAATATTACCACAATTGGTGATGAGAAAATTGGAAATCCTTTTGTAGGATTATATGCTAATTATTAATTAATATTTAAAAGAAGCAGTAAAATATGAAGCAAATAAAATCTTGACTTGGGATTTTATAAAAAATATGAGAATAATGTTTTAAAATAAAGAATTTGTCAAAACCAGATTCAAACTAAGATAACTACTACAAAATAAGGATTGATTATGTTATTAAAAGACGACCTAACAAATAAAATTAATAGACTTGCGAAGATTGGAATAGCTCTTTCTGCCGAGAAAAATATAAATAATTTTTTCAAATTGATTTTGAACGAAGCTATCAATTTCACAAACTCTGATGCCGGAACTATTTATTGGGTATCAGATGATAAAAAGTTTCTAGAATTTCAATTTGTTTGTACTTTATCCAAAAACCAGAATTTAGAAAACGCAGATGTGGCAAAATGGCCAAATATTCCTCTTTATGATGAAAATGATAAAAAACTGATGAAAACTTTTGTTTCTTATGTAACTCATACAGCCAAACCAAAAAGCATAGACAATGTTTATTCTCAAGATATTTTTAGTGATACAAAGAAATACGATTCTGCAAATGATTACAGATCAGTTTCTATGGCTGCTATTCCATTAAAGAATCATGAAGATGATGTGCTGGGTATAATCCAACTTATAAACGCAATGGATGATGATGGTAATATTATTCCTTTCTCACAAGATTCTATCACAGTATTTTCATCACTGGCTTCGCAAGCTGCAATAGCAATGACAAATAAAACACTGGTAGATGGTTTAGAAAATCTTTTAAAACAATTTATGAAAAGCATCGCTTACGCATTAGACAAAAAATCTAAAGACACCGGTAGTCACATAGAACGTGTAGCTATACTTACAGAAATGTTGGCAAACAAAATCCAAATTGATAATAAAAAATACAAAGATTTTCATTTCAGTCAAAATGAGTTACAAGAGATCAGTATAGCAGGTTGGATGCACGATATTGGCAAAATTACAACACCTGTATACATTATGCATAAAGCCAAAAAGTTGGAAACAATATATGACAGAATCGGACTTGTGAAATTGAGATTTGAGCTGGTAGAATCAGTGATAGAAAAAGATAATATTCTTTATGAATACAACGGAAAGAAAGATGAGATAGAAAAAGCTAACAAAATTTTGAAGAAATTGAAAAAATATTCTGAAT
This sequence comes from Candidatus Cloacimonadota bacterium, assembly GCA_021108315.1. Lineage (GTDB taxonomy): Bacteria > Cloacimonadota > Cloacimonadia > Cloacimonadales > TCS61 > JAIORE01. Next base: position 11,206 of record JAIORE010000048.1, on the reverse strand, counting down.
TCATAAAACAAACAAATTCCGGTAGCGAATTTATGACAGATGAAGACATTGAACTCCTTGATGCAATTTACAATTTCGAATATACTTCCAATGAAAAGACTTACAGATTGATAACGGAAGACGAAAAGAAAAATCTATCAATTCATACTGGAACATTGCTTCCTGAAGAATTTGAGAAAATGCGTGAACATGCTTTGGTTTCTCACGAAATGCTTACTCAGCTTACTTTCCCGAAAAAGTTCAAAAATGTAACACTTTATGCTTCCGGTCATCATGAAAAATTGAACGGAACAGGATATCCGTTCGGAATATGTGATAAAGACTTACCTCTACAATCCAGAATGCTGGCAATAACAGATTTTTTTGAAGCACTCACAGCCACAGACAGACCTTATAAAAAAGGTAAAACTCTCTCTGAATCATTGCAGATCATGGCAATCTCTGCCAAAGATAATGAAATTGATAAAGACCTCTTAAATCTGTTTATTGATTCAGGATTGTATTTGGAATACGCTGAGAAATTCTTAAAAAAAGAACAAATAAATGATTTTGATATTAATAAAGTAAAAAATATATATAATTAATTGAAAATCAAGTTAGTTTTACAATTAGCACATATTTGTTTTGAGCTAATATCCGAAGGATAAAATGCAGAAGTTTGAAACAAGAAATAGATTTAAATTTACATTAATACCACTTTAATCTCGTTCCAATGCTCTGCGTTGGAATGTAATTGATGGCACTCTGCGTAAATTATCTTCGTGAAATGTTCGTTTTTCTTACATCGAATGCAGAGCGTTCCAAACAATGTTCCTACACAGAGCAAGGGAACAAGTTCAAGACAAGTTTTTATTGTTTTTATCTTTTCTTCATTATCCAAAATTTCTTTATATGAATACATCTCATTACTTTTCATCATTAAAATATTTCTATCTTGACACAATTAATTGTAATAGCTTTCTATGCCTTGTCAAAATTTAAACAAAATATGTTCTGAAGGAGAAACAAATGGAAATTAAATTTAATCTTGTACAAAGAAGGAACTATAATATATGCCTTTGAAATATACAATAAATAAAATAGAAAATAACATTCAGAAAAAACATACCGCTAAATATTATGCATTTGCAAAAAGTGATGGGATAATGGATTTAGATGATATTTCGAAAAGAATTCAAGAAATATCTACAGTAAGCTCGATAGATACCATCGCTGTTATTGAAGGATTGATCAAAGTAGTGGGTGATGGTTTAGTTGATGGGAAAACGATGAAACTTGGCAAATTTGGCATTTTTTCAATTAGTATCCGTAGTGAGGGTGTCGAAGAATTAGATAAATTTTCCTTAAAGAACATCGTCCAATATAAAATTAATTTTCTACCGGGCAGTTACTTAAAGCGTTTGATAAGCAACCTTAAGCCAATGCTTTTGAAACATAATAGTAATGAGTAAATATTTATATACCGAAACAATATTATTTATGTCTATACCTGAATTTATTTATGTGTACATCTAAATATTTTTATCTGTACACCTTAATATGTTTATCTGTACACATAAATTTTCTCACGTCTTGTTACAAATTAACAAGTGTTTGGATCAGAGAGTGAATTTAACTTGATTTGATTGATAACTCTTCCTACTGTTCTTAATACTTCCCTCCTGAGATCAAGAAGGATTGAGGGAGTTTGAAAAAAAGAACTCATCCTGCTGTCCTTCTCTTAATCTCAAGAGAAGGAACACAAGAAAAGCAGGAAGATTGAAGAGAGAGAGATGCCTTCCATTTTTTCTCATCCTGCTGTTCTTAATACTTCCCTCTTGAGATCAAGAGGGATTGAGGGAGTTTTAAAAAAAACTCATCCCCATATGAAATAAGAAAAAACATTTAACAGGGCAAACTGCTGTCTTTCCCTAACCACTCGTGAGTAGTTAGAAGAATCACTGTATGAAAAGGAAAAAGAGAGGAAAAACTAATGACATTGAAATTCACTTTAAAAAAGAAAAAAGATGGTAAGTATTATCCTAAAATAAAAAATGATAAGGTTTTAGAGCAAAAAGAGCTTATCGAAGCGGTTGAAAAGAAATTGAATATACCTAAAGAAGTTCTTGAAGAAACATTGAACAAATATGTAGATGCTATCAAAAAGAAAGTTTTAGAAGGGGAAAAGGTTAATGTATTGGATATTGGGGATATCTCTATTGTAAGAGATGGTGGTAATCCCGAAAACCTGAAAGAATATAATGATCCTAAGAATATGAATTTTAAGCTTGATTTTCAAGCAAATGAAGAGTTTCAGGAAAAAATGCAATCAATTGAGATTGAGCGGGTGAAAGATGAGGAAGAGGAAGAAAAATAGCATACAACTTGCCTGAGATGTTTTTCTTATAAAATTGCAATAGCATGAGATGAAAGCATAAGAAACAGAACAAATTTAAATAAAATCAATTTCTCGTTACTCAAGTTTTGGTACAATCTCTTTAAATATTTACCCGAAAAATTCTTGACTCTAAAGTCCTATTTCAAAGGTTGGCAGTTAAATATATCTTAAAACAAATTAAGGAGAGACAAGATGAAGAAAAAAGTCATTATTATGGGTGCAGCAGGTAGAGATTTTCAAAATTTCAACCTTTATTTTAGAGATAATGCAGATTATGATGTAGTAGCAATCACAGCTACCCAAATTCCGGGAATTGATGATAAAAAATATCCAGCTGAGTTGGCAGGAAAACTTTATCCCAATGGAATTCCAATCAAACCGGAAGCAGAATTATTAGACCTTATCAAAGAACACGATATTGATCAGGTAATATTTGCTTATAGCGATGTCCCTTACGAAAGAGTGATGCACAATGCAGCAAAAGTAAACGCAGCTGGTGCAGATTTCATTATGCAGGGAACAAAAATTTCTAAGATCAAAACAACTAAACCTTTGGTTTCAATCTGTGCTGTACGTACCGGTTGTGGAAAGAGCCAAACTTCACGTAAAGTTGTAAAAATCCTTAAAGATAAAGGATTAAGAGTAGTTTCTATAAGACATCCAATGCCTTATGGTGATCTCGTTGCTCAAAAAGTTCAAAGATTTGCCAAACTTGAAGACCTCAAAACACACAAATGTACAATCGAAGAGATGGAAGAATACGAACCACATATCGAAATGGGAAGTATCATCTATGCTGGTGTAGATTATGAAGCTATCGTAAGAGAAGCTGAAAAAGAAGCAGACGTAATAGTTTGGGACGGTGGAAATAATGATACACCTTTCTATACTGCTGATAAAATGCTCAAAATCGTTGTTGCAGATCCACACAGACCAAATCATGAAATCAGTTATTATCCCGGTGAAACAAACTTATTGGAAGCAGACGTAGTTGTTATCAATAAAATTGATTCAGCAGATCCTGAAGGAATTCAAATAGTACGCGATAATATTCGTGAACTCAATCCAAATGCGATCGTAATTGATGGTGCTTCACCACTCACTGTAGATAAACCGGAATTATTAAAAGATGCTTTAGCTCTTGTAGTAGAAGATGGTCCAACACTTACACACGGTGAAATGGCTTATGGAGCTGGAATTGTAGCAGCAGAAAAATATGGTGTTGCAGATTTGGTAGATCCTCGAGATGCAGCTGTTGGAGAAATTGCCGAAACATTCAAAAAATATCCAGACATTGGTATCCTTTTACCTGCTATGGGTTATGGCGATCAACAAATTAAAGATTTGGAAGAAACTATCAATAAAGTAGATTGCGATGTTGTAGTAATTGCAACACCAATTGATCTTAGAAGAATTGTAAAAATTGATAAACCTGCTGTTCAAGTTGGTTATGAACTTCAAGAAATTGGAACTCCAACTCTTGTTGATGTTTTAAAAGATTTCTAAAATAATTAGATATGAAAGAGACTTACTTTAGTGAGTCTCTTTTTTTTATTCCCCTCCAAACTTTTCCAACAATGAGTTGTCTATTACACACAAATATGGATTGTAAAAAAAATCCAAAATTGAGCAAGCCTCTTATTCAAACCTAAATTGTGCGATTATTAATTCAATTGAGCACTCAATTCTCATTTATAATAACTCGTTAACACATTTATTAACAAGCGAAAAAGTAACCTATTGGATGGAAAATATAACCATTGATAAAATATAAAGTAGATGATTATTATTCCCCGAGAAATATTTAACTTTTCAAAATATATCCGATTTTATCGGATTTAACACTGGCAAAATTACGAAAATTATTTTATCTTTTTTTTATATTGAACTAACATCCATAGAATTCAATATCTTTATTTTCTTCTTTTAGCTTGTACAATAATTGATAAAGATCTGTAATTCTATTTAAAATCGAAATTCTCTTCTTTTTACCTTCTATTTTGAAGTGAAAAGTTATCATAGTGCCATTCATTAGAATTGTCTTTATATTTGTAATATCTTGAATTCTGTATGTTTTTTTAAAAATCAACGATTTGAAGATAATAAAATCCTTTTCAATAGTTATTCTATATGGAGTAATTAATATTAAATATGTTATGCTAAAAATAACTATACAGGAAATTCCGATTATCAAAAAAATGTTTATACTTCCATCCTTGATAGACATAATTGCCATAAATACCAAAGCACCCACTAAATAAATGTAAAAAAACAATAGAAAAATCGAAGTTGATTTTACAACTTGATAAGTTTTTAGATTATTGTCCATTATTCCCCCTTTTTAAAACTGTTTATTATTCCAAAGTCTGTAAATGTACTCTAGGCAGATCTGATAAAATGGTTCCATAGCACTTTGTTATCGCAATTCTCGATTTACACTCCCGATAGTCATTGCGAATCAACTCTTGCTTACCTGTTTCCTATTTCCTCTTCATCCTCTTAATATATCCAAAAAACTCTCCAAACGAAGTTTACTACGAGCATCCAATGGTCCCGGTTGATCTCCTTCCAAAGTTAAAACAGGAATATCAAGATATTTCTTGATGAGAATATTATCAATTTGACGGTGGCAAAAAGATTGAGAATAACTAATCACTCCATCAATATTGCGTTTTTTGATCTCGACTTTAATATCTTCGATTCTCTCAAAGATTGAATAGGGATAGGTATAATGTAAATATTGATCTACAATATTTTCTTCCAAATAGGGCATACTAAATTGCCTTTGAATTTCATTAAAAACAACATTCGCTTTATTTTCCAATAAGAAATCATAAAAATCTGTTATAATCGGTGGAACTCCGAGAAAAGTTAATCTTAGATTAAAATCTAAGGGCTTGCGGTGCTCACATTCTTCTAAAAAGCTATCCAATTCTTGCTCAAATACATCTGGATTGGTATTGAAATCAGATGAATTAACCAACCAAAGATGATTTTCCAAACCGGTAACTGTATTTTCCCGATAAGTAAGTTCATCCAATGTAATCAACTTTTTTCTTATCCTATCTAATCTTTCTTTGATCTGCAAAATTTCTGAATGTGCCACGCCAAAATATCTCTCTAATTTTTCTATTTCATTCGATAGAAATTCCCGATCATGGTTATAGGGATAAGAAAAAGGAATCACTTCCAATCCTCTATCTTTCAGAGAAGACATAAGTGAATGGGTATTCGAACAATCTCCGCCAACTACACCAACAACGGCATCAATATGTTCTGCTGTGGCAACACTGTACAATCCTTTTATCCACGAACATAGATTTCTGGGATAGCCATTATGTTCAGCAGTTTCTACGAATTTCCCAGCATTTCCGGTTATGAATAAATTATTCAGATCTATCGGGGTATGACCTGCTGCGATCACTACTTCAACCGGAAAACTTGTCGTGAAACCTATTTTCATCATTCCTCCAGATATTCCAAATATGTATTTTCCTTTTCATCAAGCTCAATACTCAAATCATCAATCTCTTGGGTGAGAAGTTTAATATTTTCTCTGGTTAAGGTCAGTTCTTTTTCATTTGAATAAATTGTGGAATCGGCAAACTTTTCTTCCAGAACTTTATAAACATCCTTTTTACTTTGAAGCTTCTTATTCAAATCCTCAATTTCCTGATACAATTTATCAACAAGGTATGGATTTACTTTCTTAGTTTTTTCTTTATGAACTAGAGCTTTCTTAGGTTTGGGTTTAGCTGTTTTAGAAAAAAACAAACTTTCTAAAGAATCGTCAGTTTCAATTACTGTTTTATCCTTAAAAAACCATTTCTTGGAAGCAACTTTATTGATAAAATGGCGATCGTGTGAGACAAAGATAATAGTTCCTTCAAAATTGATCAAAGCATTTTCCAAACTCTTGATCATCAAAATATCAAGGTGGTTGGTAGGTTCATCAAGGATAAGAAAATTGGGTTTATCGTGAATCAATTTTGCCAAATATAGCCGTGCTTTTTCACCACCACTCAGGGTTGAAACCAATTTATCTACATCATCACCCCGAAAGCCAAATTTTGCGAGATATGAGAGAACATAACCCTGTGTTGCCAGCGGTGCCAATTCCCAAATAGTTTTCATAATGCTGAGATTATCAACCAATTTGATGTGCATCTGATCGTAATAAGCGATATTCAGAGACGCACCCTTTTTTATCGTGCCGGAAAGTTGGTTTACTTCATTATACAAGAGTTTCAAGAGAGTTGTTTTGCCACAACCATTATCTCCCAACACGGCAATCCGATCCTGATACCCAATACGTAGATTTACCTTGCTTGCCAAAACATTTTTAGAGAATCCAAAGCTAATATCCTCCAAATGAAAAACATCATTACCGCTTCGTTTATTGATGGCAATCCTCAGATTAATCTCTTTCTCATTTCGGGGTTTATCAATAATCTCAACCTTGGTAAGTCGCTTCTCAAGCTCTTTGGCACGCTTGAACATCACTTCACTGTCTCTCGCATTCCCCCAAATTCTATATTGCTTGATCTGCTCTTTTATCTTCTTAATCTTTTTTTGCTGATTATCATATTCTTTTACCAGCAAAGTTTCACGCTCTACTTTCTCTTTCTCAAAAGCTGAATAATTCCCTTTATATTTTGTTATTTTACAATTGCTTATCTCATATATTTTGGTGACTGTTCTATCCAAAAATTGACGATCGTGCGAGACAATTATATACGGTTTATTGAGTTTACTGAGATAATTTTCCAGCCAATAGATCATTTTCAGGTCAAGATGGTTGGTAGGTTCATCTAATAGAAGCAGATCAAAGGGTGAAAGCAGAAATTTTGCCAGTTGAATTCGGGTCTTTTCCCCCCCACTGAACAGAGCTATCTTTTGATTCCAAGTCTCTTTGGGAAAATTCAAAGAAGTAAGCACCAGCTTGATCTCAGTCTCATAATGATAGCCATCAATCTCCTCAAATCTCTGCTGAATCTCTACATATTTTTCATAATTTTCAGGTGAATTATCCTTCTCCAAATTCTCTGTCGCTTGGCTCAACTTAGATTCCAATTCTACAAAATCAGGTCGAGAAAGTGACACGGTTTCATACAATAACATCTCATTATTAAGTTCAGGATCTTGGGTTAGGTAGGCTATTTTACAATTTTTAACCATTTGGATATCACCATTATGAGGTGTGATCTTCTTTATCAGAAGGTTGAATAAAGTACTTTTACCCGATCCATTTCGCCCAATTAATCCGATCTTACTATCCTGTTCAATCGCAAAAGATATATTCTTAAAAATATCCTGATCGCCGAAGTTGTGAGAGATCGGTTTTGAAGTTGATATCAAACTCATCTGTTGTTTCTTCCTTAAAAAATATAATCTCGAGTCGAGTTTTGAAAATCAATATAATATCTATCATTATTTTCATTAATCAAAACCCGACTTGGGATTTTAAATAAACTCACCCTTAAAAACAGTGTTTATAATTTGTAATATTCTATTTTGTCTACCTAATTTTTTGAAACTGATAATAATTTTATGGAGGCTGTTCAAATTAACTCATTGCAATTTATAGAATTAGGTTTTTATAGGAATAAAAGTACACATTTTGATTTGAAAAGATGTATTCCACCAATTGACAAAAAAGTTAAAAACTTATTTATTGATTTATTTAAATTAGAAGCCCACAATTTTAATTGTTGTAATATTATGCGGTAACAACAATAGCCGACTCTATTCGTAAAAAACTTCACTAGATTCATCATAATTATTCTACATTATTTTCAGTGTCTATTTTCTTTTAACGACTAAAGTTGTGTAGGAATGATTCCTGATTGTTCCACGATTGAAATCGTGGATTTCTTTATGGAGTATTTTTCTTTTAGATTTTTAACTACCAAAAGAATTTCAAGATAACATAGAAATGTGCAATATTAACAAATATATAGCCACTAACTTATTGAAAAAGATTGCGTGAAATATGAACAATCTCATACGAGAGTATTACTATTAGAAGATTTTTTATTGACAAAATTTTTTATACCTAAAAAAAGTTGTTTTTTTTTGAAATCGCATTAATCTTTATTCTTAATTGAATAAATATTGTAATTATTTGTTGATTTGAGAAATAAATCTAAAACCAAGGAGAGAGGAATGAAAAGTTCAATCGGAAAAAAGATGACAAAATCTTTTGCAGCAATTTTATTTTTTGTAGTAGTTGCCCTTGTTGCTGTATTAGTAACAAGTAATATGGCATTAGCTAAAAGCAAAGTTTTGGCAGAGGAAAGTTTTCCAGCAATGCAGAAAATGGATCATTTAAAATTATCTATTTATGGAAGAAGAGTTGTTTACGATCAGTTTTTCTTAACAAAAAAACCTATAATATTGAAAGAAATTAAAAAAATGGATGCTGATATTCAACAACAGATAAAGGATATCAAAATTGACAAAGAATTTATGCCACTTTTTACTCAATATAATAAGAAATTTGACGAATTGGTGGTTTTTATTAAAGAAAATCCTGGTAATCTTAACAGTGCAATGAAAAAAGTTGCTATCGCAGATAAATATTTTGACGAAAAATTACTTCCTACTCTAAATAAAAGCCAAACTCAAAAGCAGGATGAAACAGATTCTCTTGTAAAACAAATTGTCTCAGTATTAAAAAATTCTCAACTAATTTTTATTGCAATTGGTATTGTAATATTAGTGTTAGGATTTTTATTATCAGGAAGACTTTCAAAAATGTTAACTACTTCTATAATATCTCTTACCAAAGCTACAGATAAAATTAGTATGGGAAATTTTGATACTGTTATTGATGTGAAAACTGGTGATGAAATTGAAGATCTTGCAAACGCTATAGACAGAATGAAGAAAAGCCTTCAGAAAGCTATGGAAAGATTAATGAAATAGGAGATGTGATATTATGAATTTCATGAAATGGAACAAAGCATATAGCGTTGGTTTAAAAGAATTTGATGATCTACATTAAGTACTAATTGTAATTATAAATGAATTATATGACGCGATAGATAAAAACCAAAGTAATGAAACAATTGGTAAATTAATTAAAAGACTTAGAATGTATGGAGCAATACATTTTGCAACAGAAGAGCATTATTTTGATCTTTTTATAGATCGTAGCGTTTGAATTAATACTCTTTTGGGAATATAGTGCTTTTCGTTTCAAACACTTATCTCGATATTAAGGTATCAATTCATCTGCGAAGACCTATAAGTATCCTGATGTAGAAAAACGCAAAAAAAATCATGTTTTTTTTGATGATAAAATGGCAGAAGTTTAAAAAGTTTTCATAGGCAGACACGAGAAGCTTCTTTTGAAATGATGCCTTTCTTAAGTGAATGGTTGATAAACCATATTAAAGGAACTGATCAGAAATATACTGAGTTCTTAAGAGCTAGAGGAATGAAATAAATATTCAAATGTTGTTATAATTTAAGCCCCATATTTGGGGCTTTTTTATTTTTAATATATATGCAAAATTAATAAAAAAAGCTTAAAACATTTAGTTTCAAGCTTTTAATTTGAGGACACTAATGAATAAAACACTTTTTCTTTTTCGCCCAGGTTTTAATGAAATTTTTTGCTTTCATAATACACTCCTTATTATTTTTAGTAGATAACAAAGCATAAGTAGTGCCAAATTAGAATAAATATGTAACAGATTATATAATAGTATGTTGCGAGATGTACGTATCGTGTTCAATTAAATTATATAGGAAATATAATAAGATATTTGGATATTTTGTATCAATTTGATAAGATGAATAATTTCTCTTATTTCTTTATGTATTTATATCGAATTTACAGACCACTTCAAATTTTCAATATAAAAGTTACTAAAAATGGAACGAGTATCGTCAGAATTGTTCCGCTAAATATAGAAATTATGGCGTATTCTTTACCAACGAATTTTATGATGATTGGAAGAGTAGTATCCATTGAAGTTGCACCACCAGAAGCAATGGGAGCGATCTTTCCAAAGTATTTTACAATAATTGGTGTAAATAACAAAGTAATTATTTCTCTGAGTATATTTGATAATAAGGCAATAACACCCAATGTTTTACCACTAATCTGGCTGATGAAAATACTGGATAGACTATAATATCCAAATCCGGAGCCAACAGCGAGAGAATCTCTAAGGTTCATATTCGGGATAAAAATTGAAAAAATTCCAACTCCAATAAATGTACCGATTACTACTGATAACGGGACTAACAATATTTTTAGTTTTGCCTTTTTTATGATCTTCAAAGCACTTTTATCAGCACCGACACTTATCCCAACAAAAAACATAAGAATATAAAGAACATAACTGTTAATATCTGTTGATAGGAAAAATTTTGGTAAAATTGAAAACAAACCACATAAAATGCCACAGATAAAAAATATAACTATGACAATACTATTTTTCATTTTTTTTTTGAAAAAGAAGATATAAGTAAAATATGCAACAATAATACTTCCTAATACAGCTCCAATCGTGAGAAAAAATGCTTTGATTCCGATAGTATCAAGGTTGTTAATAATTGTGTCGTTTGTTCCTACAGAAATTCCAAGAAAAAAAAGAAGGAGAAATATTGACCAAGTAATGATGTAATCAATCGGTTTGATGAGTTTTTCTTTATTGCGAAACAAAAAACCTATAAACATTCCGGTAGCCATTATTAAAATTACGGTAAACATTTGTAACTACTCAGGTAGTTTTATATTTGACTAAAAAGTATCAAAAAATTATAATGTTTATATGACATTACAAGAAGAAAATAAAAAATTACGAATAGAAAATA
>JAIORE010000386.1 GCA_021108315.1 Candidatus Cloacimonadota bacterium | reverse complement strand
TATTTTCTATTCGTAATTTTTTATTTTCTTCTTGTAATGTCATATAAACATTATATTTTTTTGATACTTTTTAGTCAAATATAAAACTACCTGAGTAGTTACGATTTTTTTGTTCGATAAATTTGTAAAGAAATATTTGACACATATTAAAAAAAAATGTTTTGAGTTCTACGCTTTATATGAATAGTGCATCATTAGATTTATTAGATCTGTTTAATAAAACAAATTCATAGATTTAATCAGGAAATTAACTTATGAAATTATCTCAAGGAAAATAAAAGTGAAAAAACTTAAAGATAAAGGAAAAATTATGAAATATCCAAAAACAGAAAAAAGACCAGTTGTTGAAACTTTACATGGGAAAAAAATCAAAGACGATTATCGGTGGCTTGAAAATGACGAAAGTGATGAAGTAAAAGAATGGGATAAAGAACAAAATAAATTTACTAGAGAATACTTAGATAAACTTCCGCAAAGAGAATGGTTATTAGAAAAATTCAATGAACTGGGACGTTATGATTCAGTTGGTTCGATTCGCAGATTAAAAAAAACAGACAGGATTTTTCAATATCAAAAGAAAAAAGAAGAAGATAAATATGTGGTTTATACGGCTGAAAATGATAATGCTCAGATGGTAGAATTTATCAATCCGAATAAGTGGGAAGAGGATGAAACACTTGCCTTTTTCAAAAGTACGGAAGATGGAAAACTTGTTGCCTTTGGAAAAACAAAAGGCGGAGATGAAGCCCCTGTTATTCATATTATGGAAGTAGAAAGTAGGAAGATATTATCAGATAAAATGAAAGGTTGGAGGCAAACTGTATTTTTCTGGCTGCCAGATAACAGTGGATTTTATTACGTTTGCTGTCCATTGAAAGGAGAAGTTCCCGCAGGGGAAGAATATTATTGGAGAACAGTTTATTTGCACAAATTAGGTACAGATTCAAAAGAAGATGTAAAAATTTGGTGGGATGATGAGGTTAAGGAAAAATGGACTGCAATCTCTCTTACTCACGATAATAAATATGAAATACTGATGAAAAGTATTTTTTACAAAGATGCGTTTTGGATTAAGAAGTTCGGAAGTGATAAATTTAGTGTTATTACCGATGATTTTGATGCTGAATATCGACCTGATTATTATAAGGGGAAATTGTATATTCTTACGAATAAAGATACTCCAAATTATAAAATTTATATCACAAATGTAGAAAATCCTGGAAAGGAAAACTGGCAGGAATTTATCCCTGAAACAGAATATAAGATCACGAATTTTGCAATTATTAGTGGTAGAATTTTTGTAACATATTTGGAAAATGTGCATACTCAAATCAAAATCTTCGATTTTGCTGGAAATTATTTGCGAAATGTAACTTTACCGATGCTTGGAACTGCAATGATTTACGGTGAAGAAGACGGAAAAGATACTTGGGTTTGGTTTTCTTCTTTTTCATATCCGGATACAATATTTATCTATGATTTTGAAAATAATCAGTTGGAAGAATTTTTTCGACCTCCAATGGATATTGATTTAGAAAATATACAAACTGATCAAGTTTGGTATAAATCTAAAGATGGCACTTCGATTCCAATGTTCCTAATTTATAATAAAAAAATCAAGCGAGATAGGAATAATTCTGTTCTCTTAAATGGTTACGGTGGTTTTAATGTTTCTATGGATCCTTATTTCTCATTGGCATATACCTTTTGGATAGAAAACGGTGGAATTCTAGCAATTGCAAATCTACGGGGTGGTGGTGAATTTGGTGAAAAATGGCATCAAGCTGGGATGAAAGATAAAAAGCAAAACGTTTTTGATGATTTTATTGCAGCTGCCGAATGGCTTATTGAAGAAAAATATATTCGCCCAGAAAAACTGATTGTTAGTGGCGGAAGTAACGGTGGTCTTCTTATCGGAGCCATTGTAACGCAACGACCAGATTTGATGAAAGCAGCCTTGTGTCAGGTTCCACTTCTTGATATGATCCGTTATCATCATTCGAGTATTGCCAATATTTGGAAAGAAGAATACGGTAGTGCTGAAAATCCTGATGAATTTGAATACCTTTTAAAATACTCACCTTGTCACAATGTAAAAGATGATGAACATTATCCCACAATGTTGATTACAACCGGAATAAATGATGCTCGAGTTGATCCTTTTCACGCTCGAAAATTTGTTGCTCTACTTCAAGATAAAATTTTTTCTGAAAATTCCATTTATCTATTGGTGCAAGATTCATCAGGACACGGTGGTGGAACCACTCTATCTATTCAATTTGAACAATGGTCGGATTATTATGCTTTTTTGATGGATCAGGTGGGGATGGAGGTTTCTGAAGAGAAAGAATGAAACCACTAATTAACACAAATTAACACGAAAATATATTTTTTAAAGGGAAAAAACAAAATGGAAAAAATATTATTACTAATTATCATTACTGTAACGGTTCAAATATTATCTGCAACAAGTTCCGATTTTAGTATTAAAACCCGTTATAATTATTACACAAACGAAAATGAAGCTGAATTATTAATTCTGAATCATCAAAACAAAGATTCGGCTCAAATAGAAATATATTATCAAAAAAAGCTTTTGAAACAGGGTGATTTAGAATGTAAAGATGTTCAGCTTATCTCTTTTCCTTTAAAGAATATACCATTCAAAACAATATTGTTGGATTGTGTAATTATTAGCTCATCGGGAGAAAAAGAGTTTCAGGTAAAATTGATTAAACTTTCGCCTAAAAAGAATAAAGTGAAAATTGATCTGCTAAATGGTGGTCTCATCGTTGATGAACTTCCTTTTATTCCATTTGGTTTTTATTGTTATTGGCCTGTTCAACCCACTTTGGCAGAAGAGGAAATAGTCAAAGGGTTCAATATGATCTCTCCTTATCAAAAGATTGAAAAAAAAACTTTGAAAGAACGCCGTGCATATATGGATAGGTGTGCAGCTTTGGGAATGAAAGTTAATTATAATCTCTGTAGCCTCGGTGGAGGTGGGGGAGTTGGCTCTGCTCGTTTGAAATCATCTGATGATAATATTGAAAAAATGTTAGTCAAAGAGATCAATGAGTTCAAGGATCATCCGGCACTTTTAGCTTGGTACATTAGTGATGAACCTGCTCTGAATAAAGTTTCTCCTGAATTATTGAAAAATACTTATGATGTGATCAAAAAAAATGACCCTTATCATCCTATTACAATTGTATTTATGAATTCATCCAAAGCATGGAAGTACAAAGATGCGATGGATATTGTGATGGCGGATCCATATCCAATTCCTACTGGAAAAGTGACGAAAGTAGAAAGTGTAACGAAAAAACTTACGGATAGATTCAAATATGAGATGCCGGTCTGGATAGTTCCGCAAGCTTTTGGGGGAAACGAATGGTGGAAGCGAGAACCAACTTCTGCAGAACTGAGAGTAATGACCTACTTATCTTTCCTTAATGATGCCAAAGGTATTCAATATTTTGTTCGTCACGGACTTAGTGCTTTTCCAAAATCTGCAACTACTTGGAATGAATGCGGAAAAATTACTTTGGAAATTGCCGAACTTACTCCAATTCTTCTTCAAAATAATAAAAGTTATTTTCTTAACTGTTCAGAAGATAAGGTAAAAGTAAAAGCTTGGGAAGATGATGATCAAATCGTCATAATTGCTGTAAATACTGCGAACAAACCTTTAGAAATAAAAATTGATTTCAAAGAAAAAAATATGAATAAAGAGGTTGAGCTAATCTTTGAAAACCGTTCTGAGAATATCAAAAAAGGAGTTTTAAATTCATTTATTGATGCATTTGGGTCAAGAATTTACAGAATTGATACATCTTTGGAAGAGGAGATTCAGCTCATTCACCCCAAAAATTTAACTTTGGATTCAGGTTTTGAAGATGTTGTTATGCCCGGAGTGCCAACTTATTGTTATGCAAAAACTTATGGTGAAAGATGTGCAACTTATTTTATTGATTCTCGAATCAGTTTTGAAGGAAAGCATTCCTTGAGACTGAATAGTCCTAAAGAAAATGGTGGGATATTCCTGAAATTTTATAGAATTCGCCTAAAGAAAAATAGAACCTATACTTATTCAATAATGGCAAAAGCCAAGAGAATTCATCGTATTAATCCACGTGGATTTTGGCAGAAATTTATTGCACTTTTTAAAAAGAAAGAGCAATGGAATACTTTCAAAATGACCTTAGGAGATACTTCAGAAATTTTTGAACTCAGTGAAAAATGGGAAAAATATAGCATTACAGTGCCAATTAAAGAAGTTTCAGACGGCTCATATCTCACAAGTCCACGCATTCAGATGATCGGAAAAGGTACAGCTTGGTTCGATCTGATTCAAGTGATACCGGATATTTCATTTGATGACAAACTCAATATCAAAAAAAAGCATATCAAGATTGAGCTAACTCCCAACGTTTCTGATAGTAAAATATTTTATACTATTGACGGCAATGAACCGAATGAAAATTCCCTTAAATATGAAAATGCTTTTACGATTGATAGCTCTTGCACTTTAAAAGCAAAATTGATTTCAAAAGAAGGAATCATCGGAAAGCTTGAGAAAAATTATCTGTTTCATAAGGCTGTAGGGGCAAAAGTTACTTATTTGAATCCATTTTCTCCAGCATATAAAGGTGGAGGAAAATTGGCTCTGGTGAACCAAAAAACTGCTTCAAGTAATTATAAGAATAAAGCTTGGCAAGGTTTCAATAGTAAAGATTTAAATGTTATTCTAAATCTTGGTGAGAAGCAAGAAATCTCTGAGATTAAAATAGGTTTTCTCCATAACCATAATTCTTGGATTTTTCTCCCCAAAAAGATTGAAATGTTTTATTCCGAAGATGGTAAATCTTTTCAGTCATTGGTTTCACAAAATATTGAATTGGATAAAAGTAATGAGAAATATCATAAGAAATATGAATTATTATTTGTTTCAAAAAAGGTTCAATATATAAAAGTGATTGCAAAAAGCATGGGGAATTGTCCTTCGTGGCATAAAGCAAGTGGAAAACCAGCTTATTTATTTGTTGATGAGATTGAAGTTAATTAATCGCAGGATAAGGAGAAGGAATAGTCTATTTTGAGGATAAAACTTTAAGAATTAATAATAAAATTAATGCTGAAAGACATTGAAAATTATTTTTGTTTTTTACCACAATAAATGTGTCTGATGATTAACTCGGATTTTTCAAAAACAGTTTTTTATGTATTCCCAAGTGGATTTTGTACCCGTACGACAATTTATAGAGTTCTGAATTAAATCACCAAATTTCCAAATTTACCACCTTAGATAATTTCATTTTGTTAAATAAAAATATCTAATATAATTAAGCATCTAAAGGTGTAAATAAATCAACAAACTATCTATAGTTGGCTTCATTTTCAATATCTAAAATTGTTGCAACACAAATCTTAAAACAAAAAACACTGTTGCTGCAATTGTAATATAAATGCCAATTTTAAGTATAAAAAGAGGAGCTTTCTTGGCAGTTATTTTTTTATCTTTATCAATAATCTTCTTAGCTTTGCTAATGCTAATGTAATTTGTTTTCTCCTTAATATCATCATCAAAATAATGGTCAAAATCATCATCAAAATCTTCATAGCCCGGATATTCTCCAGTTCTTGTGGCTTCTGTAGGATGTGGATCATTTGCACAAATATCTATTTGGGTAACCCTATCCCATTCAATAGTGAATAATACTAAGGTATGGATATTTTCTTTATTTTTTTGAGATAAAAGCACACAGTTATTATTGTCAAAAATAGTACCCATTTCGGCAAAAACCGTGTATTCTTTCCCTGCTTTTTTTATTTTGTTCATATTATTTTGTAAATAATCCATTATCTTTTGTTTACCTTCAATTTTTTTCCTGGTTTTTCTGGAAAGGTAAATAGCTTTATCAGCTAATACATGTTTTAAATACGAACTATCAAGCTTATTCCAAGCAGTTGCAAATAATTCCGCAGCAACTTTTTCTATTTCTAATTTTTCAGCCATTTCTTACCTCTATTATTATAGTTTTAAAAGATTTATACCTAATTCAATATCTTTGAATCGTTTAATTTTTTGCTCAAAAACTTCCAAAAATATTTCTGCAGTTACGCTTACAAAAGCATAGTTCAAGTGACCTCCAAAGCAAGTATTATTTATATCAGAAGTGATAATGTGTAGATGAATGTAAGATTCATCATCCACAACAGTTGCATTTCCTTGCAGCGAAAGTAGCTCCAAATCCTTTTCGATAATGTTTGAAATATATTTGCGAGTGTTACTTTGAAATAATCCGATTTCAATTTTACTTACTGCACCGATACCACTTATTTTCGCTGAAGCTATTCTATTCTCGTTGCAAAACTTTTTCATAGAAGTGATTATTTCTTCGCCTGTTTCCAATCGAATTATGTATCCATTATCAATTTTTTTTGATTTCATTTTTTTTTCTTTTCTCAGTGCTCTCAGTATGCTCTGTGGTTAATCTTTTTTTTATTATTCATTATTAGTTATTCACTGTTCCCTATCAAGTGTAATGACTCGATAAAAATAGTAGCCCTCATTATTAACTTCATTATTAAGATTATATCCATCCCATTTGTAAGTATGTGATCCTGATTCTACATCATTAAAATAAATGTTTTGTAAAATATCTCCATCTTTATTGAATATCATAATTTTTATGTCTGTTGATTCATTCACATTATATTCAATTTCTTTTTTGATATCAAAATCACTTGAGTAATTTAAGTAAAACAATTTATATTGAATAATAATATTATTTTTAGAATCGTATTTTTTTCTCTCATAAGCTCCAATATCAATTCTTTTTTCAATTATTCTAATATTTCCGGCAATATCGAATTCCGGTAAAGTCAATTTTTCAGTTTCCGGAGAACCTGAATTTATACAGCTTGAACTTGATTGAAGATGATAAATATCTGTTTTAACGTCCATAAATATAGGATTATCAAATTGATTAATTGATCTATTGACTATCAAATGATTTTGGTTTGCATCAATTAAGTCATCGCTCCCATTTTCCAAATTACAGTAAAAAAAATTGATTGTACTTTTATCATCATTTCTGTAAATCTGATTTCCGAGGGCTGCAATATTATTCCAAATGATCGAATTTGTAACAGTTACTTTTGAATTAGATGATAACCAGATACCTCCTCCATAATTTGCTGAATTTTGGGTAATTGTGTTATTGATCATATTTATTTCAGAATCAGAAAAAGCAAATGCTCCACCATTTAATGTGTTATTTTTTGCAAATACAGATCCAATAATTTCTCCGAAATTTTGATTCCAAAAATAAATTGCACCTCCAAAGTAATCTGAATTATTATGAAAGAACTCACAATTTAGTATTTGAAATTTGCTATCGTTTTCAATGTAAATTGCAGCACCTTTTAATCTTGCAGTATTTTTTCGGAAATTAGTATTTTCTATAGTTATGGAAGAATTTGAGATATTTATTGCCCCACCAAAATCACTGAAATTATCTGTAAAAGTTGAGTTTTTGATATTGAAATTTTGATAGTTCTTTAAAGAAATTGCTCCATTAGCATCGTATTTCCCATTTGATACATCACTAATGTGAACATACTCAAAAGCTGAATTATTTCCTTCATAAAAATGCAATCCCGACCAAGTTTCATGATCGTTCTTAGTTTGGAACAGAATTAAGCTATCTTTTTTACCTATCGCTATCAGTGAACCATAAATTTCAAGTGAACTATTCTTCTCAAATAAAATAGTAACTCCATGAGAAATAATTAACTTTGTATTGCTTAGTATATGTAGTTTTTCAGTAATTATTATTGGGGAATCTACTTTTGACCATATTATGTCGTTCGCAAATACAAGATTAATTTCGTTTACAAGATTTAATAAAAAAAATACTAAAGCAATTAATATTGATTTTGCAATAAATGACATCTCAATATTTATTTATTTTCTTCAACAGACCAGTGTTTTCTCCTCTCAATTCCTGAACGTCTTTCTTTTCTTCTTCTTTCTACTGCTACAGGGATTATGTTTTTTCTGCGTTCTTCTTCTCGTCGCTCATTTCCTCTATTATTAGTCATTTTCCACCTCTTTTTTATTTTTTTAGTATCTTATGAAGTTAATTGCAATTTTTATCTTAAAAACAATTTGTCAAATTTTTATTGTTTTTCATACATTTTATTTGACAAAATGAGCCATAATTCAGGTTTAGAATTATTAAAAATAAATAAAAAACGTTGAAAATCTAAGTTAAGAGAAATAGTTCAAATTGAATAAAAAGATAACGTTAAAAAATAAAAAAGGAGATTACTAATGAGTATAAAAAGAGTATATTTATTTGGAGATGGTAAAGCAGAAGGAAAAACCGAGATGAAAAATCTGCTTGGTGGCAAAGGAGCGAATCTCGCTGAAATGAATTTGGTAGGAATTCCTGTTCCTCCTGGTTTTACAATAACTACAGATGTATGTACAGAATTCAATAAAGTAGGAAAGGATAAAGCTAGAGAATTATTAAAAACCGAAGTTGAAAATGCAATTTCACATATTGAAAATCTTATGAAGACAGGTTTTGGTTCAAATGAAAATCCGTGTCTCATTTCAGTTCGTTCGGGAGCACGAGTTTCAATGCCGGGAATGATGGATACTGTTTTGAACCTTGGTTTAAATGACATTACAGTAGAAGCTTTAGCTGATAAATCCGGTAATCCTCGTTTTGCATGGGATTCTTATCGTAGGTTTGTGCAGATGTATGGTGACGTAGTTTTGGATATGAAACCAAAATCAAAAGAAGATCATGATCCATTTGAAGTGATTATTGATGAAATGAAAGAAAAAAACAGTGTGAAAAATGATACGGATTTAACAGTTGAAAATTTGAAAGAACTTGTTGCAAGATTTAAAAGTGCTATTCATGAACAAACCGGAAAAGATTTTCCTGAAGATCCTTGGGAACAACTTTGGGGAGCAGTATTTGCTGTTTTTGAAAGTTGGAATACAGAAAGAGCACAATATTATCGTATGCTGAATCAGATTCCGGAAGAGTGGGGAACTGCTGTGAATGTGCAAGCAATGGTCTATGGAAATATGGGAAATAATTCTGCTACTGGAGTTGCTTTTACTCGTGATGCTGGTACCGGAGAAGATATTTTTAATGGAGAATATCTTATCAATGCTCAAGGGGAAGATGTTGTAGCTGGAATCAGAACTCCACAAGAAATTACGATAGAAGGATCACAACGCTGGGCAAAATTACAAGGAATTTCCGAAGAAGATCGAAAAACAAATTATCCTTCATTAGAAGAAGCTATGCCAAAAGTTTATAAAGAACTTTCCCAGACAGAAACAAAATTGGAAAATCATTATCATGATATGCAGGATTTGGAATTTACAGCCCAAGATGGAAAATTATGGTTACTTCAAACCAGAAATGGAAAAAGAACCGGTGCCGCAATGGTAAAAATGGCTATTGATATGCTTAAAGATGGTATGATTGATGAAAAAACAGCTATTAATAGAGTTGAACCAAACAAATTAGATGAACTTTTACATCCAATATTTACAAGCGAAGCTATCAAAAATGCAATTGTAATTACCAAAGGACTACCGGCTTCTCCCGGAGCAGCAACCGGACAACTTGTTTTTCATGCTGATGAAGCGGAAGAATGGGCAAATAATGGTAAACAAGTAATTCTTGCCAGAATCGAAACCTCACCGGAAGATCTTCGCGGAATGAATGTTGCCAAAGGAATTCTTACTGCACGTGGAGGAATGACTTCTCATGCTGCTGTTGTTGCTCGGGGAATGGGTAAATGCTGTGTTTCCGGTGCTGGTTCAATATTAATTGATTATAAGAAAAGAACTTTGATTGCCAACGGAAAAACATATAATGAAGGTGATTGGATTAGTCTAAATGGTAGTACGGGAGAAGTTTATGAAGGTCAAGTTCAAACAAAAGACCCTGAATTAAGTGATGATTTTGCCAAATTAATGGACCTTTGCGAAAAACACACTACAATGGGCGTTCGCACAAATGCTGATACTCCTCGTGATAGTAAAGTCGCCAGAGGATTTGGAGCGATTGGGATTGGACTTTGCAGAACTGAGCATATGTTCTTTGAAGGTGATCGTATCATTGCGATGCGGGAGATGATTTTAGCAGATGATTTAGAAGGACGGAAAGAAGCTTTAGAAAAATTGCTACCGATTCAAAGAGCAGATTTTCAAGGAATATTTGAAGCGATGCAAGGATTACCGGTAACAGTGCGTCTTCTCGATCCACCTTTGCACGAATTTGTTCCTCATGACGCAAAAGGACAAAAAGAGATGGCTGATAAAATGAATCTTTCCGTGGAAGACATTAGTAGAAGAGTAGAATCTCTCGTGGAAGTCAATCCGATGCTTGGACATAGAGGTTGCAGACTTGGCAATACTTATCCGGAAATCACCGAAATGCAAGCACGAGCAATTATTGAAGCAGCTTTGAATCTTCAAGATAAAGGAATCGAAGCAAAACCGGAAATTATGATTCCTCTTATCGGAACTGTTGCAGAATATGAAATGCAAGAAAAAATTGTAAGAGAAACCGTCGAAAAAGTTTTTGCAGAACGTGGAAAGAAAATTGATTATCTCGTTGGAACTATGATTGAAATTCCTCGGGCAGCTCTCACTGCTGATCTTGTTGCAGCAAAAGCTGAGTTTTTCAGTTTTGGAACAAATGACCTTACTCAAATGACTTTTGGCTATAGTCGTGATGATATTGGAAAATTCCTACCGATCTATTTAGAAAAAGGGATTTTAAAAGTTGATCCGTTTGAAGTTCTTGATCAAGAAGGTGTTGGTCAGTTGGTAGAAATGGCTACGAACAAAGGAAGAAGTGTCAGGAATAATCTTAAAGTTGGGATTTGTGGTGAACACGGAGGAGAACCATCCTCTGTGAAATTCTGTCACAAAATTGGTATGAACTATGTGAGTTGTTCTCCATATCGTGTTCCGATCGCCAGATTAGCTGCTACTCAAGCATCTATAAATAAATAATATATATGAAACGCTGTGTGAGTTTTGCACAGCGTTTTTTTATTTTGTAAGAAAAAATTAACCACAGAGCTCACGGAGAGCACGGAACAAAAAAAGGAGATTTCATGAAATGTTTTTTGATAATAGTACTATCAATATTTATAAGTATTTGCCACGCTTTTGAAAAAGTGAATATTTATGATATTACTGGAAAATATATTTGTACTTCTGAAATTAATTATCCACAAAAATCAGATGATATTATGATTGTTAATTCCAGTTTTCTAAAACAATTTGAATTAAATAACTCAAAAATAACCGATGGTATCTATATAATTTCTAAAGAAAAAAAGAATGAAGAATTGAGATTGAAAGATTTTAACAGAGATTTTAGTTTTGAAGATATTACAAATTCAGTATTTCCGATTCAAGAATCTTTAACTGGTGATTTGGTTGTAATGGATATAAATGGTGATAACAAAAGTGATATTATTTTCTCACAACACCACATTGTTGATTTACCTGAAGATGATAGAATTAGAATATGGATACAAACAGAAAACGGATTATTTAATGATGAAACTAATGAACGTATGCCACCTTCGATGATAAATTCGTTTGATATTGAAGTTGTTGATGTTGATAATGATGGTGATTTAGATATTTTTTCTTGTAGTAATGACTTTGAAAATCAGGAAATTCCAGCATATCTATTTATCAATGACGGTTTAGGTTTTTTTACAGATGAATCTGAGCAAAGACTTCCAACTTTAGAATCCTATCAATATGTCCTTTTTGCTGAAAGTGGACAAATTGATAGTGATGATGATATTGATCTTGTTTTAACAGTTTTCACTCGAATATACACTCAAACAGATTATTATGTTAGGTATATTCCAATGCTTTGGTTAAATGAGGGGAATGGATATTTTTATGCTGATTCATCTGAAAGACTACCGATTGAAGATTATGGTTACTTTGAAGTTGCCATACTAGATGTCGATTCAAACGGACTTAATGATATAATCTTCTGTAATTTAAATTTTGATATTATTCAAAATGGTAATGTGATTTTAGAGTTAAGCGGTCAAAATTGCTGTTTAATAAATACTGGAGATGGTTTTTATATTGATGAAACAGAAAGCCGAATGCCAGATTTTGACTTTAGTACAAGACATTTAACTTGGGGTGATATTGATAATGATGGTGATTTAGATATTTTAGAAGCCCATCTCTCTTGGGAAGTGACTAATAATCAATTTAGAATTCTATATAACAATGGTAGCGGATTCTTTGAATATAATTTAGATACTCTCCCTGATTTTAGCGGTCACTTTAACGATTCTGTAATCTCATATTTTAATGATGATAGTTATCCTGATATTTTTATTACAAAAGTAGATTTTGGTGAAGAAGGATTTGATATTTTACTTTTGAATAATGGTGATGGTACATTTTATGACGGGTCAGCTTTTTTACCTTCCCATTTAGATTTTAGTGTAGCTTGTGATATCTTTGATTATGAAACTGACGATGATATTGATCTTGTAATCGGAAATTCAGGAAGTGGTGAAGCAACATTATATGGACAAAATCTTTTGTATAAAAATGAAATTAATTCTAGTAATATTGAAGAAGAAATGCATATTCCAAATAATACGATCTTTCTTGAAAATCACCCCAACCCATTCAATCCATCCACAACAATCTCCTTCTCAATTTCTGAAGAGAGCAAAGTTGAACTTTCAATTCACAACATCAAAGGTCAGAAAATTAGAAGCCTTACTAATGAAACTTTCTCATCCGGAAAACATTCAGTTGTTTGGAATGGAATTGATGATTTAGGAAATAATGTTAGTTCAGGAGTATATTTGTTTAAATTATTTGTTAATGGTAAAATTGAAGTAGTAAAAAAATGTTTGTTATTGAAGTAAAAATAATTACTAAAAATTGTACTGTGAAATCGTTGATATTTGCAGCAGGTTAAGGAAAAGATTAAGCACAATCAGGATTGATTGTGATACGTAACTCAAACAATCCTGTTTGAGAAAAAACTAGGAAAAATTATGAATCTATACCAAAAACTAAAAAACACAAAAACTTTCTTTCTAATAGCCGGACCTTGCGTTATTGAAAGTGAAGAAATTATGTTTAAAACCGTAGAATTTCTCAAAAAAGAAACTGCAAAACTAAACATCCCTTTTGTTTTCAAAGCATCATATCGCAAAGCAAATCGTACTTCGATACATTCGGAAATAGGAGTTGGATTAGAAGCTGGATTAAAGTTATTACAAAAGATCAAAAATGATTTCAATGTGCCAATTCTAACGGATGTTCACGAGACAAAAGAGGTTTCTGTTGTTGCGGAAGTTGCAGATATTATCCAAATTCCTGCTTTTTTGTCACGTCAAACAGATTTGATAGTAGGAGTTGCAAAAACCGGTAAAATAATAAATATAAAAAAAGGACAATTTATGGCACCTGAAAATATTTTTGCTGCTGCAGAAAAGGCTTCTCAAACGGGAAATGAAAAAATCTTGCTTACAGAACGAGGTGTCACTTTTGGTTATAATAATCTCGTAGTAGATTTTCGTTCTTTTGCTATAATGAAAAAAGCTAATTATCCGATTATTTATGACGTTACGCACAGCTTACAAAGACCTTCCCTTGGTGAAACATCTGGCGGAACACCGGAATTTATACCAATGATGGCATCGGCTGCAATTGCTACCGGAAAAGTGGATGGTTTATTTATTGAAACACATCCCGAACCCAAAAATGCTCTTAGTGATGCTTCCACAATGCTCAAGCTTGACAAAATTCCTGAGATATTGGAAAGATGTTTAAAAATTTCAGAAGTAGGGATGACAAAAGAATAAATTGGAGATTTATAGTGAAAGCAGAAAATTCAAGTTATTTTTTTGTCGCTCCTTAGTAGGTAAATTATGAAAAATATAAAATTATTAATATTAGATTGTGACGGTGTTTTCAGTGATGGTAAAATTATGTACGATAATCATAGAGTGGAAACAAAAGCATTCAGTGCGAAAGACGGATTAGGTATAAAAATCCTTAGTTTTACTGATGTCAAATTAGCGATCATTACCGGTAGAAAATCAAATATTCTCGAACAAAGATGCGAAGACCTCGGCATAAAATACTTATTTCAAAATATTAAGAATAAAGTAAAAGTTACTAAAAAATTACTTGCAGAATTAGGTTTGGATTGGGAAAATGTTGCGTATCTTGGAGATGATTGGAACGATTATCCGGTTATCAAAAAAGTTGGTTTTAGTGGAACTCCTAATGATGCTTTCGATTTATTCAAAGAAAAAGTAGATTTTGTGTGCCAAAGAAACGGGGGAGAAGGCGTAGTGCGGGAATTCATTATTCATATTCTTACTGAGCAAGGGATTTATGAAGAAACAGTTGAAAAATTAGTCAAATATTTAGAAAATGTATAAATTATTAATTATTGGATTATTATTTTTTGGAGCTTGTGAGAAAGTGGAATTTTCCTCAGAGACTATATCCGATAAAAATTTACCGACTAAACAAGCTGAAAATGTTCGCATTGTTACAACAAATGGTGATAAAATCGAAGAGGAGATGACTGCGGTTCACTTTGATGAATATGAAAGTGGTTTGATCGTTGCCGATACGGTTTTCATAAAGAATTTTAATGAGGACGGCTCGCTCAAGTTTACTTTAAAAAGTGAC
The DNA here is from genome assembly GCA_021108315.1 of Candidatus Cloacimonadota bacterium. Taxonomy (GTDB): domain Bacteria; phylum Cloacimonadota; class Cloacimonadia; order Cloacimonadales; family TCS61; genus JAIORE01. The sequence goes on along the minus strand of JAIORE010000386.1, from coordinate 4,600 downwards.
AAAATCAAAAAAGATGATACTAAAAACTTATTAATTGCACTTGGAAATGTTATCGTCACAAGTGATAACGGCGTTCTCAAAACTCCCTATTTAGAATTCAATGAGGATACGGAGATCATTGTTGCCAAAGAAAAAGTTGTTTTGGAGCGAGAAAATAATATTCTGTATGGGAAAGAACTTACCACAGATATTAATTTTGAAAAAATCGAAATTATTCAAGTATCTGCGGAAGGAAAAATTGATGAAGAAAATATTGATTGGTAGTTTTTTCATTCTGATTCTATCTTTTCTCAATGGTGAATCTCAAGAATTGAGACCATATAAATTGATCAATGCCGATACTCTTTTCATCAATAAAATTAATGAAGAATATATAACTTTTCTTACTGGAAATGTACATTTTTTCTATGGAGAAACCGAGTTTTATTCCGATAAAGCAGAAATCTTTGAAAAAAAGAAAATCTCAAAATTAATTGGAAATGTAGAAGTTTATGATGATACTCTCAGTTTATTTAGTGATCAGGCAGAATATTTTAGAATTCCGGATCTATTAAAACTGAACGGAGATGTTTTTGTAAAAGAAGTTCATACCGATTCTACGATTCGTACTTTCAATGCTGAATTTGTGGATTATGATCGGAAAAATAGCAATATTCATACTTGGAAAAATGTGCGGGTTTATGATGAAAAAGAGGATTTTAGAGGTTTTTGTGGTGAAAGCTTTTATTATCTCGAAAAAAATTATGGTTATTTGATAAAAAATCCATATTGTTATGTTTCCGGTGAAGATTCCTTAAAGATTTCCGCACAAAAAATAGAATATTTCAAAGATTACAAAAAGATTGTCGGCAGTTTTGATGTTGATACATATTCCCAAGATTTTCAAGTTACAAGCAACTTCTTATTATATTTTTCTGAGGAAAATAAGGCAATTTATCTCGGGAATCCTATTTTGTATTCTGAATTTGCAGATGCCAAAGCAAAGGAGTTTCAATTATTCTTTGATGAAGAAAATATTACCAAAGCAATCTTGAACGATTCCTGTAAAATTTCTTATAAATTAGAAGAAAACGGAATTAAAGAAAATTGGGTAACTTCAGATAAAATGGAGATATTTTTTCGAGATAATAAACTAAATAGATGCTTGGCTTTTGATAATATTGATTCATTTTACATTCAAGAGAAAATTGATGATAAAGATTATACCGAAAACAAAGTAACCGGTTCAAATTTAGTGATAAGTTTTGATTTGGAAGATAAAGTTGAGAATATTTTCCTGACAAATAGGGTTAATGGTGTTTATAAGTTTGAGAAGCAATGATTGAAAAGAATTTAGCAACGAACTAAACTAACAAAACGAAAAAAGATTTTACCACAGAGAGCACAGAGAAAGAGGTTGAATAAATGAAGAAAAATCTATTCTTACTTATTGTATTATTTGTAGCTTTTTCTTGCGATAGAAATGATACTAAAACCTATTTTATCAAGATTATAAATGATAGTGAATATTGTTTAATGGATATTTCTATTGAGATGAGGTCTCTAATCTCAGATTCACTATTTGTTGATAGTTTGGCGATAAATTGTGAAACTGAAAAATTCAAATTTAGATTCGATAGAACTAGTTATAATGGTTGTATGGGTGGAACTGCTATATCTTTAGTTGCTGGGTTTAATGGAGTATATACTCAAAACGATAGTTTAAAACAATTCTCGACAGGTATGGGTAATGATTATGATTTCGTTACAATAATAATTGATAATGAGTCATATACAGTATTGGAAAACTAATATAAATAGCAAAGCAAACAAATTTTATAATTGACTTATAATCACAAATTGTCTCTTATTGTTTTTTTAAAGAATACTCATTTCTTGGAGATATTTTGAAACATATTGTACTTCTTTTTATTCTTATACTTATGGTAACTTGTACAGTTGTAAATTATTATAACAGTCCATATATAAAAGATTTATCAATATCTGTAAAATTGAAAGACCCAGTTAGCATTTCAAAAAAAGAAGAATTGGTTTTTAAAATTATAAATAAGAAAGAAGAAAGCTTTTATCTTGATACAGGGAGCTTATTTTACACAATTGGAGTTCATGATGAAAGTGGAAATTCGTTTGTAAAGGAAACAACAATAAAGCCAAAGTTCCATTCAAAAATGGAGAGATATCTACTCATAAAGGGAAATAGCGAACTAGAACTAACCTTGAAAACTGATTTTTTTAGCAATCTTTCTTTAAAATCAAATAGAAACTATATTTTTGATATTGAATATTTTACTACAGTAGGTAAAAAACCTAGTGACAATCCTACATTTATTGGACGTGTTGCGATTGCACCAATTATTTTTCGCACAGGTGATTAGATCATAAACTTGAAAATCTTGTAAGGATACTATATTTTTTATAATTGGTGGTTAAATCTTGAAATTAATCTTTCAATCATCCCTCGTCCCTCTGCTATTGAAATAAATATCTGTATAGCCAGTTAGATTCCAGCATTGTTCCTCTTGCATTCTCCAATATACTCGAGTTCCTGATGCATAAAATGTTAATTTGCCGTTATATTTGCATTGCCCAGTTAATTCTTTCAAATTATTTGCTTCTAATTTTCCATTAAACTCAAATTTTCTATTGGAGATAATACTTATTGTTCCCGAAAGTTTAACATATGACCTTTCGTCATTACTTTCGTGAGATGCTTCTAAATGAAGAATACCATCTTTTTCTGTAATAACTGCTTTCCCAAAATGTTCATCAGAACCAATGAAAGATGCTCCAAACAAATGATCACCTAATAATCTCTGTTTTGCTTTATCCTCAGTACTTGTAGAGCCAAAAGTCAAGGAATTGTATAAATCATGAGATTGTTTTGCCATCTCCTCTTCTGTTTCCTGCGGTGTGTTTGTTGTTTCACTAGGAACAACCTTCTGTTGAGAAGCTTCTTCAATATTTTTTGACTGAAATAATGACTTATACAATTCATTACCTGTTGGTAAACTAGTATCATTTTGAGAAGTATCTATAGTTTTCTTGCTCTCGAGAATATTAGAAAATTGAGGAGAATCATCATCTCCTTCTGCATTGTATCTTAAATTCTCAATTCTTGAATTATCAATTGTTTTTACCGAATCTACTGCCCTAAAAGAATTTTCAATACTTTTTACTCTATATTCTTCATTTTCTTCTTCATTATCTCCTTTGAGAGGATTTTCTTCAATATTAATTGTAGGTGTATCAGGAATTTCTTTAGGAGATTTTTTTATCACTTTGCTTATAAATATCCCATTTAGTATTAAAAATAATATTACTGCAAATCCAACTATAAATGGTTTTTTATTGAATTTCTTTTTAGATACCTCTGATTTTTCCTTTTTTATTGGTTTTAATTTAGGTTTATTTTCTTCTTGGAGTAGCGGATTTGCTTTTATAAAATCTATTATTTCATCAAAATTTCGAAATCTGTCTTTATAATCATATTGAATACACTTTTGCAGTAAAAGATTTATTTTTTGAGAAATTCCCGAGATTGGCTCATACTCTGTGCGTTCTTTTATTTGCATCATTACTTCATTGGTAGATTGCCCATTATAAAGTTGTTTTCCGAAAAGTAATTCGTAGATCATCAACCCAAAGCTCCAAATGTCAGATTCTTTTCCCACATCTCTTCCTAATAATTGTTCAGGGCTCATATAAACTGGTGTTCCACTTCTACTAGTTTCTTTTAAACGACTTTTGCTACTGCGGAAAGTTTCAGAAATACCGAAATCCATAACTTTTATATCACCTGATTTTTTGAGCATAATATTCTGCGGTTTCAAATCTTTGTGAATTATGCGATGGGAATGAATATCACTCATTCCTTTACTGATCTGTTCTATAAGTTTTATTACGTTTTCTTCAGGAACTTTTCTATCAGGAAATGAAAGCAAAAGATCTTCCAGATCACCGCCTTCAATGTATTCCATATCAATGAATTTAATTTCTCCCTTTAGATGAATATCCCAAATTCGAACTACAAATTTTGAATTCAAATCCATCAATAATTGTGCTTCGTGTTTCAAATCTGCAATTACTCGTTTATCATCGTAAAAGATATTATCAATTACCTTCAAAGCTTTGAATCTATCCGCACTTTTATCCCAAGCTTTGTAAACTGTACCAAATCCACCACGACCAAGTTTTTGCTCAATTCGATAACGATCTTCTATTACATAATCTTTCGGAAGTTTACTCAGATCAAAACCATATCCACCTTGATCATTTGCATTAATTGTTTTTAATAATGGAACTTGTTTATCACCGTTACCAGATTTTGTTGATTCAAAAGGTGCTTCGTTATTTTTGGACAATGTGTTAGGTGTTCCACATTTTGGGCAAAATTCAGCATCCTCATCTAATTCTAACCTACATTTTTTACAAAATGGCATAAAAACTCCTGTTAATATTCTTCACTTTTTTTTTCTGTAAAATCTCCTCTTGAGAGGAGTACAGCTTTAGCTGGGAGGTGTGTTATTATTTATCCAATCCTTAATAAGTGGCTGTAAAAAAATAATCTTTACAAATCATTATCTTTGAGGGCTTATTGTGT